>PIVS01000309.1 GCA_003353855.1 Desulfobacteraceae bacterium | reverse complement strand
GGATTATAAATGTTCTCATTACTATACAACGAGGTGATATCTATGAAAAAAAGAATGCAGACGATTGATGGAAATACTGCAGCTACCCACGTGGCCTATGCCATGAGTGAGGTAGCTGCTATATATCCGATTACCCCCTCAAGCCCCCTGGGAGAGATAGCAGACTCCTGGGCCGCAAAGGGTAGAAAAAATATATTCGGGCAGGTCTTGAATATAAAACAGATGCAGTCTGAAGCCGGTGCTGCCGGAGCGGTTCATGGCTCCCTTGCCGCTGGTGCCCTTACCACAACTTTTACTGCATCCCAGGGTCTTTTGTTAAAAATACCCAATATGTTTAAAATAGCTGGTGAACTTCTTCCTAGTGTTTTTCATGTGACTGCCCGCTCAATTTCCGCCCATGCCCTGTCTATCTTCGGGGACCACCAGGATGTAATGGCTGTCCGGCAGACCGGATTTGCCATGCTGGCATCCTGTTCTGTTCAGGAAGCACAGGACCTGGCCCTTGTGGCTCATCTATCCACGGTTGAAGCCCGTGTTCCTTTTCTCCATTTTTACGACGGGTTCAGAACTTCCCATGAAATCCAGAAAATTGAGATGATCGAATCCGAGGATATGGCTTCCTTGTTTAATTTTGATGCTTACCAGGACTTTAAAAACAGAGCAGTTAACCCGGAACACCCGGATACAAGGGGAACCGCCCAGAATCCGGATATTTATTTCCAGGGCCGTGAAGCGTCCAATTCCTATTACCTCAAGGTTCCGGCCATTGTAAAAGAGTATATGAAAAAGGTTGGGGATCTGACGGGCCGCCATTATAAACCCTTTGATTATGTGGGTGATCCCGAAGCAGATAGGGTGATTGTGGCCATGGGATCCGGCTGTGAAGCCATTGAAGAGTCCATTACCCAGCTTAATAGTGAAGGCCAGAGACTTGGACTTGTGAAGGTTCGCCTCTACAGACCCTTTGATGTACAAGCTTTTTTAAATACCGTTCCCGCAACCGTTGAGACCCTGACGGTCCTTGACAGAACCAAAGAACCCGGTGCCATTGGAGACCCACTTTACACAGATGTTTGCACCGCATTCATGGAACACGGCGAAGGCCCGAAAATCATTGGCGGCCGATATGGTCTCTCTTCCAAGGAATTTAATCCTTCCATGGTCAAGGCCATATATGACAACATGAAATTCATTTCCCCCAAGAATCATTTTACCGTGGGGATCGTGGATGATGTCACCCATACCTCCCTTGAGGTTGAAAAAGGATTTGATCCCGCACCTAAAGGGACGATATCCGCAAAATTTTGGGGACTGGGTTCCGATGGAACCGTCGGTGCAAACCAGTCGGCCATCAAAATCATCGGGGATAACACCGATAAATATGCCCAGGGCTACTTTGCCTATGATTCCAAAAAATCAGGGGGGCTCACCGTATCCCACCTTCGGTTTGGAGATGTAAAAATCCAATCCACCTATTTGATTGAAAATTCTGATTTTGTTGCCTGTCATAAATCCAATTATATGGAAATTTATGATGTGCTCAAAGGTCTCAAGGAAGGGGGGACCCTCCTTCTCAATTCCGAATGGTCCATGGAAGATATGGAAAACAATATCCCCGGGGATGTACGAAAGAGTATTTATGATAAAAAACTGAACTTCTATAATATTGATGCCGTAAAAATTGCAGGGGAAGTAGGACTTGGCAACCGCATCAACATGATCATGCAGACTTGTTTTTTCAAGCTGGCCAATGTGTTGCCCGTGGAAGAAGCCATCGCCCTGCTGAAAGAAGATATCCAGGTCATGTTTGGTAAAAAGGGTGAAGCCATTGTTAATATGAACATAGAGGCAGTGGACAAGACCCTGGCAAAACTGGAAAAAATCGCTGTGCCTGAATCCTGGAAAGATGGGGTAAGAGAAGTTGGAGAAGTTGATAAAGCCACTCCCTTTGTGGATGATGTCATGCGAAAAATAAATGCTCAGGGCGGGGATGATCTTCCTGTTTCTGCATTTTCCGTGGACGGTGTATTTGAGCAGGGAACTGCCCAGTACGAAAAACGCGGGGTTGCCATCAATGTTCCCGAGTGGATTCCGGAAAATTGTATCCAGTGCAACCAATGCGCCTTTGTCTGCCCCCATGCCGCTATCATTCCCATTGTGGCCGGGGAAGATGAACTTGCCGCGGCCCCCGGCTCCTTTGTTACGGTTGAGGGTAAAGGCAAGGGTATGGATGAGTTTAAACTCAGAATTCAGGTGAACCCCCTGGACTGCCAGGGTTGCGGGAATTGTGCCGATATATGCCCTGCCAAAACAACTGCCCTTGTGATGAAACCCCTGGCCAGCCAGGTCGCAGCTGAGAAAGATAATTATAAATTTTCTTTGGGCATTCCCTTTAAGACGGATATTCTCAAACGGGAAACCGTTAAAGGCAGTCAGATGTTCCAGCCCCTGCTTGAGTTCTCCGGTGCCTGTGCCGGTTGTGGTGAAACCCCCTATGTTAAGGTTATCACCCAGCTCTTTGGTGAAAGAATGACCATTGCCAATGCAACGGGGTGTTCTTCCATCTGGGGCGGTTCTGCTCCTTCCACCCCATATTGTACCAATGCTGACGGACAGGGTCCTGCCTGGGCAAGTTCTTTGTTTGAAGATGCGGCTGAGTTTGGATACGGGATGATGCTGGCGGTTAATACCAGGAGAAATACCCTGACAGCTAAGGTGGAAGAGGCCCTTGAAACCGATATTTCAGCTGATGTAAAAGAAGCTCTTGGCGGATGGCTGGCCGGAAAAGAGGATGTTGATGAATCCAAAAAATACAGCTTTGCCATGAAAACCCTTTTAAAGGATGAAAAAGAGGGTCTTTTAAAAGATATCTATAATGAAAAAGATGTATTTGTAAAAAAATCCCATTGGATATTCGGCGGTGACGGCTGGGCCTATGATATTGGGTTTGGCGGTCTGGACCATGTTCTGGCCTCAGGAGAAAACATCAATATCCTGGTAATGGATACGGAAGTTTACTCCAATACCGGTGGTCAGTCTTCCAAGGCCACTCCCACAGGTGCCATTGCCAAATATGCTGCCTCGGGTAAGAAAATCGGTAAAAAAGATTTGGGCCGGATGATCATGAGCTATGGATATGTTTATGTGGCATCCATCTCCATGGGCGCCAACAAGAATCAGACCATGAAAGCCATCCTTGAAGCGGAACGTTACCCGGGACCCTCCCTGATTATCTGCTATGCTCCCTGTATCAACCAGGGCATAAGAAAAGGCATGGGCAAGTCCCAGCTGGAGGGCAAACTGGCAGTTGAATCCGGTTATTGGCCTCTGTACAGATATAATCCTGATCTTGTCCAGGATGGGAAGAATCCCTTTAGCCTTGATTCAAAAGCCCCGGATGGCACCCTCCAGGATTTCCTTGGCGGTGAGGTTCGGTTTGCAGCCCTGGAAAAGAGCCTGCCCGAAGAATCCAAACGTCTGAGGGCCAAAATCCAAGGCGAGGTAGATGATAAATACATCATGCTTAAGATGATGGCAGATGCCGGGAAGGAAGAAAAATAAACTGTTTTAATAGATCGTAATTTTATCGTAAATCAGAAAAGGGCTGGAAATTTATTTTCCAGCCCTTTTTTGTCCATGCCTTTAGAACATGTCTTTATTCAGTTTTTGTTTCCGGTTCCGGTTCCGGTTCCGGTGCCTGTTCCGGTGCTGGTTTTATGGCCTTTTTAAACTCATCTTTTTTAATTTTTGTTACCTCTGAATTCTGAATGGTCACTTCACTTCCTGATACAGCATCTTCAAACTGAACAGCACCCTCTCTTTTATTTTTAATTTTTTGGGTGTAATAGGTTGTGTCTGAAGAGGGATCTTTTACCATGTAATAACTGCCGCAGGCTGTGAATAAAAGCATCATAAACAGTGTCAGAAATAGAACAAACAATTTGTTTTTCATTTTTGGCTCCCTTTTTTAGATTTTAAAGGACAGATTTCTTTTAAACATGAATGGATCACTTATATTATAAAGTAGAAAAAAATTAAAAAGTCAAGTTGTTTTTTAATGGCAAACAACCATAATTTTAACAACTTTTTAGTTTGAAAAAGTCGAAAATCTCTTTACTATTCCCTTGTCTTTGTATAGTTTGCCTGAGACGGTAAGCTTGTTGAAATGGAATCTATTTAGAAAGTGGTATCTATATATATGAAGGCAGAAGATAAAATTATAAGGATGGGGCGGTTTGTCAGGGAGTCTCCGAAAAAACTAATTGGTTTTGTCAGCCTGTTTTTTATACTGGTTTCAGCTGTTCCCATAGTTGATCCCGGGATTACCTCTTTTCCGAGGATGTCAAAGATTGTGTCAGATTTCACAGCACCCAGCCTCATGGCATCTCCTCCAATAAAAACTATTTTAGGAACCGTTAAAAAGGGAGACACTGCCTCATCTTTATTAAATACCTATATTCCTTTAAAAATAATTTACGATCTGGATAGTAGGAGTAAAGAAATATTTCCTTTGACCCGGATCAGAAAAGGACAACCCTATAAAATAAGTCTGTTGGAAGACAGTCTTGTGGCCTTTGAGTATGAAATTAATAAAAACGACAGGCTGGTAATCCAGAAAGGAATGGATACCTATTCCATTTCAAAAAGCCCCATTGAGTACGATATCAAGGAAGAAACTATATCCGTGGATATCAGAACCTCCCTGGCCGAAGCAGTAAAGCGATCCGGAGAATATTCCGCCCTTACCTGGAAACTGGCAGATATTTTTGCCTGGGATATCGACTTTATCCGGGATATCCAATTCGGAGACCATTTTAAAGTATTGGCGGAAAAGCGATTTAAGAATGGAAAATTTTATGGATATTCAGATATTAAAGCAGCTTTTTTTACTAATAAAGGCGTTGAATATAAAGCATTTTTACATGAAGATGCCAATGGCCGCAAGGGATATTACAATGAAAAAGGTGAGTCTCTTAAAAAAGCATTTTTAAAGGCACCTCTGCATTATTCCCGAATCTCTTCCAGTTTTTCAAACCGGAGATTTCATCCCATATTAAAAAAATACAGGGCCCATCCGGGAGTGGATTATGCTGCCCCTAAAAACACAGACATTAAAACCGTGGCAGACGGCACCATTGTCAGAATGGGATATAATAATTCCATGGGCAGGCATATGATGATCCGCCATTTGAACGGGTATGAAACCTCCTATTTTCATATGAACAAATATGCCAGGGGCATGAAAAAAAATAAAAAGGTGCTCCAGGGAGATGTGATTGGATATGTGGGGAAGACTGGTTTGGCAACAGGATATCACCTGTGTTTTCGTCTGCTGAAAGAGGGCCGCCCCGTGGATCCGCTCAAACAGACCCCTTCCAGTGCAAAACCAATATTACAAAAAAAAATGGATGGGTTTATCGCCCAAACCATGAAATATTCCGAGAAAATCAACGCTGCTGAAAAACTGGCCGGGGCAACTCCATAAAGATGTCTGTTGAAAATTAGTCCATGGTTTTTTTAGATAATATTTTGTCTGCCCCTGAAAGAATATCGGAAAAAAAAGAATAATAATTTCATTTTTAAGGGCGGTCCGCTCTTATCTCTTGATATAGAAGTTTGGTCATGCTAAACTTTTTTCTCTTTTTTTAAATGTGTTTAAAAAAACAATTAAACCGAGGAGGAATCCCAAAGAGAATGGCGCCTAAGAAAGGAAATAAAATAAAGGAAGAGGTTGCGGCCCTGAACCTGGGTAATAAAATCAGGAATCTTCGGAAACAAAGAGCCTTGACCCTGCAGGAAGTTTCTAATCTCACAGGCCTGTCAAAACCTTTGCTTTCCCAGATAGAAAATAATATTGCAGCTCCCCCCATTGCCACCCTGATCAAAATATCCACTGCCCTGGGGGTGAAAATCTCCCATTTTTTC
>PIVS01000308.1 GCA_003353855.1 Desulfobacteraceae bacterium | reverse complement strand
TGGTGATGGCCTCCATTTCCTCTGTGCCCTGGGCCACCGGGACAAGAACTTTTTTTCCCATGAGGTGCTCCTTTTTTTTTGAGATTAAAAAAGAAAACACTCTAAACTAACAGGGGTTTGGCCTGAAGTCAATCCGTTGGGAAATCCCAAATCCACCGCCTATTTTTTTATACACCCATCCAAAGCTAAATCGAGGGAATTTTTTTAAGATCCTGCGCCTATTTCGACGGAGTTGAGCTTTCCAAGACCAAAACGCTCATGAGTCTCGATTTTTGGACGCAACTATCCTGGGGCGTGTGATATTTACAAAAATTTTGGGAGTACATCTTGGTCATAAGTTTATCCAGAAGGAGCCCAAGCTCCTTGTAACATTGCAATCTGTTTACGTGCCGCAATCAGTGTGTCAAATGACGGGTGGCCTTTGGGCAAGCGTAAAAATAGACTGCGGGAATGTTTGATAATTCGACCCGGAATATTGATAATTGAAAATCTGATCCTCTTCATCCGCCTGTTTACCATGGACGGTTCTAAAGCTATATTTTTCAGCATTGCATTCAAATTTAAAGCCATTATCATTATCCACCACCATGCAGCATTTTCACCAAAATCGGCGGAAGGAAGTTTCCCTCCGGCCAAATCGTCTTTCATAACTGCATGTACTTCTTCGCTTTTACCGCACCTTGCATGAAGCCCGTGAATGAGATCGTCTCCATTCATCTCGGTCTCTTTTATATTTGTGACAATACCAAACACTTTATATTTTTTATCGGCCATTTGCAGTGTTAGGAAAAGGAAGAGAAGGTTGTGCCTTTTCCATACCGGGCAAAGATGGCTGTTCTTCAAAAATCTGACGCTTGGCAAGGTATCTGTATTCCGGGGCATCTTTGCTGTGACACAGCGCATTGGGAACAAAGCAGGCTTCTGCCCATTCGCTACCGGTCTTCATCTGTTTTCCATTCGTTTCTTTATAAATCGGGTGCCACTCAGAATCTTTAATTTGGGCAACTGCAATCTTAAAAGCCTGGGTCACATTGCACCCTATTGCAAATTCAATCCTGCCAAACCGCTCATTTTCTCCCTTCTCACAGTATTTTAAAAGATCATGCTGGTATCCTGCAGTGTCTGAGGTGAGTCTTACTTTTTCCACGTCTTCCGGAAGGCAATCCAAGGCTTTCTTAAAAACTCTTAATTGTTCAAAACCAGCCGGAACATTGCCGTCTCGAAATTCTGTGTGCAGAATCACTCCATGCTCATACCACCATATATTCAGGGGCTGATATGATTTGAATCCTTTATAGCAATAAAGCGCATTCTTTTTATTGGTCTCAACAAGGGTTGCATCCGTATATAGTGTCGCTATTTTCTGCGGATTCACTGAATTCATACGAGCGCAGAGGTCTTTATTTATTTCCCCCCAATCCTGATAAGTATTTATTGAAAGCTGGAATAAAGGCTTTTACTGTTGTTTCAATACGAATTTTTTCCTGGTCATGGTTCATGAAAATTTGATAAGTATCTAAAGGCGGCTGATGATGATGGTACAGATCTTTTTTTCTCTTTACGCCACCTTCTTTCAAGGGCTCTACGGACCTTGCGCCTCAGTCCATGTAGTTCAGATTTACATCAATATTTCACAAAAGCCCTCATCAGCCTCAATTATTTTTAAATCTTCTACGCAACTGCCACCGGCCAGATTCAATAATACCAGTGATAACACCATTTGCGTGTCGGTCCAACCTTGGCCATTTGTCCTTATCTTCAAATGTTTCTCGATAGATTTGGATAAGCCAATTACTTTGGCCAGATCAAGGTAAATCGGCAAACCTGCCAGTGCTGTCATGCCGGTGTCTTTTTTCTCTTCTTCGTACTTGAACGCTAATACGCCTTGTGTCATAATATGCTTCACCTCGTTGATTAAGGATAGAAAATCCAGGAAAGTTGTTACTGCTTTGGACTGGCTTGCAAGACTGGTGACACATATTCCCGGAAGATACGAGCATACGGTTCGCTGCTATGGCTATTTTTCGAACAAGTTCAGGGGAATGAGAAAAAAGGCCGATGCTGATGATACAATTCCGACAATCATGCCAAATGAAAATCATCTCTATTATTGATGATTTTGAAATAATAGATAAGATATTAAAACATCTAAACCTTTTGGAACTGATATTTTTATCCTGAAGGTCACAAGATAAAATTGAGCTGAGGGATTACAGGTATCCTATGCCCAAATCCAGCCATATTTTAATTTTCCCGGTCTATTTTAACAATAATTATTCTTAACAACCAATGTCTATTTTTCTTTCCAAATAGCTCGTTACCCGTCCCAGAAAGAACACAACATGCTGTGTTCTTCCTGGGACGGGGGCATATTTTTCAAAATTATAAAAAATTTTAACTGTTTCTTGACAAAAAGCAAAAAAACATTTAATAATTCCTAATAGGTCATGATTCAACTTTGTACGAATTCATCACTACTGAGAGAAATTAAAGATGAAGGGAGGGGAGAAGTTTTTTTGACACATGAGCGTAATTTTATAGTTCACGTGGACAAATCTATCCCGCCCCTTTAATGATTAACCATCAAATTTGGACCATGCACCCCCGGAGCTTATCCTTAATCAGACATAAGACTGATCAGTTTCCCAAAAAGGCGTTTTGAACTATAAAAAAGGGCGAAATCGTAACCTTGAAGCCCGCATCAAAGATAGTTTGGATGTGTGTATTGGTGCCGGCGTGGGCATTGATGTCGGGATGGCATGACTGCCTCCCGGACATCGCATCGGAGGTGCCTGGCCTGGCCTGGCTGAACCGGGGATCCTGTGACAGCGACAGGCACACCGGGCCCACCCAGGGGGCCAGTCAGCTCTTGTATGGCGGATTGCAGCTGCCAAGATGGTGAAATTCCGGAAAAAAGTTACGAAAAGGGGCGTCAATTTTTGAAGGAGGTGGTCGTCATGGTAATAATACTATAGTTATCAAGCATACTTTATCCTATCCAAAGATGCACATGAACCAAAGTTTAAAGCCATTTAATTTACAAAGAGGAATGAGACTCCGATGCAAAAATTATTTATCCCTGAATTTACAAGACGGAGAGAAACTCATTTGTCAAGAAACGAGGAGGAGAAACATGAGAAGAGGAATGTATTTTTTTTTGACGGTTGGGCTTGTTATGTGTTCACTGTTTTTCGTGAGCAGTCGCAGTAGTGATGATGTACTTCATGCAGCTGGGCATAAAAATCCTTGGGCAGGCCAATGGGCTTGTTCTGTTGATTCGAGCCACTCAGAGCCTATTATCATCTCGCTTCAGCAACTTACAATTAATAAAAATGGGACCTATACAGGCATAGTCAAGACAGCCATATCTTCGTATCCTGACGACTTTATGTTGGATTGTACCGGAAGCGGAACCGTGACAGAAGTTAGAGAGGGCTATATCACGATGGAAGGCACGGGGGAATGTGAACAAGCCCCAGGAATTCTAGCTGAATCAGTGGCAGATTGTGTCGGTATGTTGAGAGGACCTCATGGTTTCCACGAAATGAGATGCATCGATCTGACGCAGGAGCCTGACGGTCAAGAACTTTTATTTACGAACACTTGCAAGAGGCAGAACATATTACCAAAATGAAGACGGTAAGTGTTTGCTGGTCTGCCTGACCTCCCAGATAAATCGGCGAATCAAAAATCAGAGTTCAGGAACGGCCTGATTTTGGGAAAACCTTACCGGATCCGGGGAAGCTTTGGTGGGGAGACGAATCAGGGTAGATGGTGTCGATAACCTATGACGGTTATGGGGAGTTCCCCATAACCGTCATTATGTATGAGTCAGATATAATGTGGGGTGTGGCTTGACAATTCAACAGTTACGGTTAATTCATCGTGTCCCTTCGGTAAGCCTGCTTGAAAATCCTTTTATGGGCATAATTTTATCGGTCCCGAAACAATTTGAAAGAATTCATGACTTGGCGCATATTTAAAAATGTATCAGGCCTATAAATATCGATAACAGACAATATAGATTGAAGTTGAAGTTGAAGTTATCCCCGCACCGATAATGGACCCCGGTGCGGGAGATTGATGACACTATATTTTTATGTGTATTTTAAAAATGATTTAGACGACAGGTTCCTTAAAAACGACCGAAACCCTTTAACAAAAGCTGTTTGACATAAAAGGAATCCGACTCGGCAATTTTACAGAAAAAAATTTGCATTATCGTGGCGATAAAAACAACCAATAAAAATATTGTTTTATCCTGCCGGGATTGTCACCAAAGGAAGTCCCTGTGTTTCGCTGGTTTCTGTCAGGGAAAAGAGGATCATCAGAATGGCAAAGGTCCGCTTTGAATTATAGTCCCGGTCATCAATGGAATACCAATGGTCTTTGTACCTTACTGCGGCAAAGGCATTTTCCGGTTTGTCTGTGCCATGGCTGACCGTGATGAGTTTTACCAGCTCTTGGTTTAAATTCCTGTGAATTGGCAGGGCAGGAATCGTTCTCCCTTCGGTTATATGCAGTGAAGGAACATCAATCTGTTTTGCAATCTCGATCATAATCTGCAGTATGGAGCGGGTAAGCATGGCAATTTCGTCGCCGGTCCGGGGAATAAACCCATAGGTTACATCCATCTCCCTGTCGTCCGGTTCTAAGCCCAAAAGGGTGTTCAACTCGTTAAATGCATCCTCAACTTCCGGCGGTATGTTTTTTTGGTGAAAAAACATGACCGTTGAATCTTTCTTGTCTTTTCCTTTGACGATTCGCATGCCCACGGTGCCAGATTTTTGGATTTTCCGCAACAGGGCAATTACACGGTAAAAATCAGGACCCCCCGCCCTGGCATCTTTCCCGGCAGAGATATGGCTGCGCAGCCCATTGATGGTATCCACCGTAAGGGGGAAAATCACATCAATGGGCCAGCCCGATTGCATAAGGAACAAAATTGCCCTGGGGGGGATGGGGGTCATAAAGCTTCTGTTAAATTTTTGTCCGCTAATGGGGACGTAGGTAATGGTGGGCCTGTCTATGTATTTTCCTGAAGCGCCCAGTGTGACATAGTCCCCAAAATCCGAAGCTGAAGAAGAAAGGTTTCCATTCAGGCTCACCTCGCTTTCAAGAGTATAGCCGCTCACGATGGAGGCCACCTCCATAAAAAGCGGCATGTCGGCATATCGTAATTTCACAATATTCAAAAGGGTCTGTTCCTTCCAGGAGTCTGATACTGCCCTGTTGTAGTCGAAGCGATCCCGGGGAATAGTTTTCGGTCCAATGTTGCTGCATCCAACAAGAAAAAAAAGAGTGATCACCGCCATTGGGATCAAATATGTTATGGCTGACCCTGGAAGGTAAGTATTTAAATTGTCTCTTTCCATGGGAATAAATCTCCTGAATGCCTGGTACCGACATCGAATCGGCGAATTATCTTTCTTATCCTATTTTCATCTTCTCTGGATATTAGGTCAGGGGTTCGATGCAGGGTAGAATAGGAAAACACTTATTGTCGACATAAGAATAAAAAAAAGCTCCATATAAGTCTTGCAAAAGCATTCCACCGTATTGAGTTAAGGCATCATCATTACGCAGGGGCTCCTATTCAGCCACCACTATTCAATTTTCAGGGCAAGGCTCTGGGCCACCTGTTTTTTCTTTTCCCCGGAGTACAAAAGTTCAACCAGGGTGAGTGCGAAATCACAGGCTGTTCCGGCCCCCCTGCTGGTGATGCAATTCTTGTCCACCACAACATCTTGTTCAAGTATGTTCCCATTGTCAATAACATCCGCAAATCCGGGATGGCAGGTCACTTTTCCCGGAGTCACCAACCCGTGATGATGCAGGACCAGGGCAGGTGAGGCACAGATCGCCCCATAAAATCTTTGCTGGGCTGCCTGTTTTTTAAGAAGGATTTCAAGCGCTTTTGAGTCCCGAAGGTT
>PIVS01000307.1 GCA_003353855.1 Desulfobacteraceae bacterium | reverse complement strand
TCATCTACAAGGCGCATCAAAGATTTAATAGCAGGCCTATTTGGCCTTTGATGCAACGCAGTAGATGGGCCAAAAGGCAAGCTATTTCGTTCAAGTTATAAAATTTGCAGTCCTAAGTCTTTTTTTCCCTTCTTTTCTCTTTATCATGGCCGAAGTTCAACCCTTCTGTTTAAAGACCTGCCAAGTGCTGAGCTATTAGGGGAAATCGGTTTTGTCGATCCAAACCCTTCTGTTACCAGTCGACCTTCTGAAACCCCTTTTTCCACAAGATATGCTTTAATGGCATCAGCTCTTCTAAGAGAAAGCCCCATGTTGTACTCGGCATTACCAATATTATCGGTATGGCCCTGGAGCGTCACATCCATGGAAGGATTTTTTTCAAGGATTGAGACAGCGTCACTAAGCATTGGATAGGCTTCGGATTTGATCTCTGATTTATCAAAATCAAAAAGAGCCGTGTTACTGAATGCCCAGCAACCAACAGTATTGATACTGGCACCATCCGGAGTGTTTGGGCATTGATCGTCTTCATTTAAGACACCATCGTTATCTGTGTCTTTGTTAACGGTAGGAACGACCACCGCTACTGGAGCAGCGACTTCCTTTGGTTTTTTTACAACAAATTCGTTTTCAACAAATTCAGCCATGCCGGCACTTGTTAAAAGGCGTTCATATCCTAAATCGAATCCACAATCACCTATCTTCGCAATTTGCTGTAGAACTTTTTTTCCTTCCGGTGCATCTCCAACCTGGACCGTATAAAAACAGATGCCTGGGCCATATTTGTCTTTTAAACTTTGGGCACTGGCAAGGGCAGCAGCCCCGAGGTCAAGCCCATCACTGATAATGATGACGGCATTATCAGCACCGGAAAGTTTTTCAAAGTCTAGCTGGGCTGCATCAAGGGCGGCATCAAGCCTACTCAACCCGCCGGCTGTGGATATATTAAACTGTTTGTTCAGATCCTGGGTGGAATATTCTGCCATTCCGTACAAAAGGCTGGTATTCTCCTTTGATACTTCAGGGACATGGCCAAATGATCTGAGCCCCACTGTTTGGCCCATCTCTGGTATGGTTTGATTCATTCGGTCAACAATGGCCTTTGCAATATCCAATTTGACTTCTTCTTTAATTTTATGACGCATTGAACTAGACCCATCAAATACAATAAGAAAATTATCAATCTTGGGCAAATACATGTCGGCGTCAATTATGTTTGCCGAGAATGACGGTATCGGAACATGCTCCTTTGCTGTGCATCCAATTAAAAAAAATAACGCCATGATTGAAATCAAACTTTTAACTACAGGTTTCTTAATCATTTCTCTTCTCCTTTAAGGTTAACATTTATTATTATTTGCCAAAATACAGACTCTCTTTTATTGAATATACTCACCTATCATTTTTTTTTGATTGTGCTCTTTTGACGGCCTACATTCCTTTTATGTGTCACCGGCAAACGAGTATTAATTCAGATCATCATCCGCTCCAGCCAGATCGCCTCCCTCACTACCAGATTTGGCTGCTGGTGTCCCTTGTATAATCTGGCAAGAGCCTCTTTGACCATGTTTCGAATCTCCGCCTGTTGTTCTTGCTTTGAAGGATCTTTCGCCAAAGCCACCCCGCTTAGTCCGATGCTTATTCCGAAAACCAGAAGCAGGGTTAGAATCGGTATAGGCAAAGGCATACTTTGAACCCTTTCCGATTATTTTTTTTGCCATTGCAGAAGTAATACCGGTCGCATAAAAATGCAAGCCTGCCCTGGCATCCAGAAGGCGCACCCCTTCATTCAACCATTCATAATTTCCTCCCGGGAACGAATTACACCAGACACTTTCATCCGGGTAGAAATAAAAGATATCGTCACGGGGTTGGGACATGATGGTACGTACGGTGACTGCACCTATATCAGCGGCTTCAGTCAAGATCTTTTTCATGCGGCCGTCGGGCTTGAAGGGCTGCCCTTTTTTGATCCCGATAGAAGCGAATATTCCTAATATTTCAGGGTTCAGCCTAAACCACTTCATTGATTTCCTCGAATATCCCGTAATCCATACGGTGACTCGTGTTATTGAACTTACCTGATGCATTCACAAAATTCATCTTCGGTGGGTTATTTTTTTGGGATAACGGATATATGCGGAAGATTTTTTTTGTTATATCAACAGCGGGTTTAGTATCACAGTTCACCTGAAAACCCCGCCAGATCACCCAGTTGCCGTATGTTTGAGTGCGGGCCACATGATAACCTTCAGGGATTTTATCATCATGACCCGGTGGCAAAATCAGGAATTTGCCACCCTTGCCTTTGTCCGGACCAAGGCGGCCAAAATCGACAACGTAGTTAAACCAGTGGTTATCTATTATCACCAGAACATCAGGTGGTGTTTCGATAACTATCGCCTCATCCTTGAGTTCCAACCATGCTGCCATATAGACCGACGTAGTATTAGTCGTCAGCCATAACGCCTTGGAGTCCATCAAGTTTTCAAACAGGACAATCGTGGTATTCGGCGGTCCGAATTCCAGAAGCCCTTTCCGCAGACCAGTCATTGATGCGATCTGGATTCCGCTAATGAAAGCCTGGACACCCCGCTGAAAGTCAAGGTTTTCAAAGATCTTTTTTACAGTTTCCTTATCGGGCACTCCATCGAAGAGGTTCAGAGTACCGATGCGGGTTTCAAGTGTGTCCGGAATTGCGATCCCCGACGACATATCAGTGGTCATCTTCATCTTGGGAAGATCTGCGGCCAAAGATTTAAGCGAAGTAATCGCAACGATTGCTAAAATAATTACCAAAAAATGATTAATTTTCATTTTAACCTATTTTAGTATTCTTTTTTTTTACCTTCAGAATCGGGATAACTGGCACAAAAATGACAACGACATGTTTCAGCTTTCAACCCGGCAAATAATGATAATACTTAATCTTTTAATTTAATGCATCGGAATCAGTATTGACTTTCTCTATCTTGAAAGAAATAAACTTAGGATCTTGTTATTTGCTTGTGTCTTGCTGCGCTAATGGCTTTTTAAAATTGCAAGTACACTGACATGTTACCCATAATCCTCAGTAACATTCATCCCACCAAAACCGAAAATTGCAAATCATAGTCCCACCAACGTTATATAGCTCTATAAGTATCAGTCACAAATTTTCAGAATTCATTCTTATATAATCCTTGAGCATTCATGACTTCCCCAATATTCAACAGTTCAAATGGAATCTCTAAGAGCAGATGATGAGAGGATGAACTTTATCCGATGGCATCGTTCCTATCGCACCAGAAATATTTTCAATTTTCAAAAAACAGTTACAAAACATACACTACAATAAAAAGTTTTATAATGCAAAAAATATTATAGAATTACGTTAAAGGTTTTCATGATTGTCGGCGGTCATGAAAAACCCACCATCTGCCTTATCTTCAAAATGATCCGATAAAAATTGATCCAAATCCACTGCGGCTTCGAACCAGAATGGTTCCGGATCGGCTTCAAACAAGTCTAAAAGTGCAGCAATGATAAATGCATAGTCATCGAGATAAGCTTTATAACTTGCCTTTCCATCCTTGTAAGACCGGTACAGTTCTTTGTTCTTGTATAAATTGTCCAGAATAAACCGTGCAGCTTTCTTTGCAACAAGAACATATTCCGGGTTATCAAGCAACAAACCGGAGCGGGCAAAAGCCGATATCATCAGCCCGTTCCATGCGGTAAGAATTTTTTCATCCCTTAACGGTAGTGCACGTTTGTTTCTCTGGGTATACAGTTTTGACCTGGCCTCTGAGATCAAATCAAAAAAATCTTGTTCAGACATCTCAAGGTCCCTGGCAACACTGGCTGCTTTGGCCTGTATATTCAGTATATTTCTACCTTCAAAATTTCCAGTTTCTGTCACATTATAGTAGAGAGACACAACATCGGCCTGCTCTTTTCCCAGGACAGTCAGAAGCTCATCAGGGGTCCAGGTAAAAGAATAGCCCTCTTCACTTTCTCCTCCGGGAGTTAAACTGTCAGCATCCGTGGCAGAATAAAATGCACCGCCCGGAGCAGTCATATCTCTTTTCACATATTGCAGGGTATCATCCACGACCTGTTTAAATATTTTATCATTTGTGACCTGGAATCCTTCAAGGAATGCTGTAACCAGCAAAGCATTGTCATAGAGCATTTTCTCAAAATGGGGAACCAGCCAGTGTTTATCCGTGGAATACCTATGAAAACCTCCACCGACCTGGTCATATATTCCGCCGTTTGCCATCTTCAATAATGTCTGGTCCGCCATTTTTAAAACAGTTTCATCCATGGTTCTGCGACAATATCGCAGCAGCAGACGCACCGGCATGGTACTAGGAAATTTAGGTGCTCCCATGGCACCGCCGTTGACAACATCATACTGCTTTTTTAATTGAGATATACTCATCTTTAAAGCAGATTCTTCAGGGCTTTTATCTCCTTTTTGAGGAGACAGCATCTGCTGTAATGTTTCGACAAGGTGATCACTGGCCTGGCGGATCAGGTCCGGCTTTTTTTCATAACTTTCCTTGACCTTTTCCAGCAGGGTCAAAAAGCCCATGGATGTCCCCCGGTCTCCATCTCTTGCCGGAAAATAGGTTCCCCCATAAAAGGGTTTTCGATCCGGTGTCAGCCATACTGTCATGGGCCACCCCCCCCTCGCCCGGTAATGGCCTGGACAGCACTCATGTAAATTGCATCCACATCCGGACGTTCTTCACGGTCGACTTTCATGGCAATATAATTTTCATTAATAAAGGTTGCGATCTCAATATCTTCAAATGATTCTTCTTCCATCACATGGCACCAGTGCAGGTCTGGCACGAAAACTCATGACTGGAGGGTACACGGATGTTCATGCCCTGATTTCCTTTTTGTAATTAGGGCGTGTTGCCTTTTTATCTACGGAAGCTCTGAGATAATCTTTCGATATTCTTCCTCTGGAAAAACTGGGAATGTGTCCAAAATAACTTTGCTCCTGAAAGAATACCAACTCCCATCAGGAGCCTTATTTACAAAATTTAAGAGGGGTATCCATTTTTTAATTCCTTTCTATATTAATTTTCTGGAAACCGGTAATTTGGCTGAAATAGTTGAAAGTTCGATTCAATAGGAAGATATTGAAACCAGCACAACTCAATACAATATTGCTTCTCATCAATTACCATGCAGAATTCAGTTTGGTTCGTTCAGCCACCGAAGCAAGCCAGTTCAGCTCATCTATATCAATAGCATTGATATGATAACCTCTTTTAAAAAGCTGGACACAGGTTTCAACAATATACCGGCCATAGAGTTTGTCGGCATTTTTCTTGATATATGCCAGCGCTTCATTCAAGGGATAGGCAGGGCGATATGGACGATGGGCCGTAAGGGATTCGACAATATCAGCTACACTGACGATGCTGGCCTCCAATAATATATTTTCACCCCTCAAGCCCTGAGGATAACCCGAGCCGTCCAGATGTTCATGATGCTGCAGAGCAATTTCGGCCACCGGCCATGGAAAATTGACTGGTTTCAAGATTTCATATCCCTTTTGACTGTGGACCTTGAGATAACCGATATCTTCAGGCAGAAGTTCTCCTGGCCGGGATAAAATTTCAGAAGGAACGGCGATTTTGCCAATATCATGTATGAGACCTCCAAGAAAAATCCCTTCGATCCGTTCTTCAGACAGGCCTAATCCATGGCCTATACTTGCTGCCAGATGGGCCACACGTCGCTGATGACCGGCTGTATAAGGGTCTCTCATTTCGACGGTTCGTGATATCACCAAAATGGTCTGTAAAAGGGTCTTTTTTATATTCATAGCATATTGCAAGCGATCCTGTTCCGTCTGCTTTTGTTTTGAAATATCTCGGATATAAGCAATAAACACTTGTGACTTTTCCGGGCTGATCGAAATCACTTCAAGTTCAGC
>PIVS01000306.1 GCA_003353855.1 Desulfobacteraceae bacterium | reverse complement strand
CAATAAAATAGCCTGGACCATACCGGCATGGGGACCGGCACTTGTCATCCCGTCGGAGGATGCCCCCACAAAGGTGAGCATATGCTTGATCAACGGCTCCCCGGTCAGGGTTTTAAATCCCTTTGCATAGTCTCTCAGACTTTCTTCAATTTTTACCATGGCAGGTTCCGTCATGGTGGCCGGTGTCCCTTCAGGAAAGGCAATGGATGCCGTTACCACATATCCGTCGGTCTGGGGAAATACCGAATATTTTACCAGCCCCCCTTTTACAATGCCCACCACTGTCAGCAGGATGGCAATGGCAGTGCACAGAACCACATATCGAAAATGAAGGACCCGGCTTAGAAAAGGGGTATACACCTTCAGCACAAACCACTCCATGGAGGCGCTGGTAACCCCATTTATCCTGGCAACCATACCTCCCCCCTGACCCGTGACAGAGGTCACCGGTAAATCATTTAAATGGGCCGGCAGCAAAACAAAGCAGTCAATCAGGGAAATAAAAAGACAGGAGATCACCACCGGCGGCAGAATAGCAATGAATTTACCCATGGTGCCCCCCACAAAGCCCAGGGGTATAAAGGCGACAATGGAGGTGATAACGGCTGCTGTTACCGGCATGGCCACTTCCAGTGTTCCTTCAATGGCAGCTTGCAAGGGTGGTTTTCCCTGTTTTCTATGGACATAGATGGATTCGCCCACCACAATGGCATCATCCACCACAATACCCAGCACCAGGATAAAGCCAAACAAAGAAATCATATTAATAGTACCGCCGATTGCCCAGAGAATACCCAGGCCTCCGGCAAGGGAAATGGGAATCCCCATACCCACCCAGATAGAAAGCCGGGTATTTAGAAAGGCCCAGAGCAGAACAAACACAATGACCAGTCCCACGCTCCCGTTTCGGGTCAAAAGATTAATACGGGCTTTCAGGGAGGTGGTCCGGTCATAGAGTACCCTAAGTTCAATACTTTCCGGCAATTCATTTTTTATCTGGTCCACCAGACCATGGACTGCCTTTGCAATATTCAGGGCATCTTCTTCCTCTGTCTTGGAAATCCGGATCAACACACTCCGTTTTCCATTGACATAGGCCCTGGCAGGATTTTCATCAAACCCGTCCACAATGGTGGCGATCCGATCCAGGGTCACCATCTGCCCGGATTCTCCTGCCCGCACAATGACCCGCCCCAGTTCATTTCCCGTATATTTCCGGCCCATGGTTCGCAAACGGATCTCTTCGCCCATGGTTTTCAATGTTCCGCCGGACCGGTTTACACTGGAGCTGCGGACCGCATCTGCCACTTCATCAAAGGTCAGATTATATTGCAACAGTTTTTCTTCGGAAACTTCGATGGCAATCTCATAGGATCTTGTACCCGACAGGGTGACCTGGGAGACATTTTCCAATTCCTTTATCCGATCTGTAATCTTCTGTCCCCATTCCTTGAGCCGCCGTTCCGGCATGTCAGACGCCAGATAAAGGGTGAGCACCGTGCTTTTCCGAGTCACCTCGTTTATCACGGGTTTTTCCGCATCCTTGGGAAAGGTGGCAATGGCGTTGATCTTGCTTTTAACATCTTCGAGCACATCACCAATGTCATACCCCTTCTTGACTTCAACCGAGACCGTGGCAAAGTTTTCAGAGCTTTGGGTGGAATATTCTTTAATCCCTTCAATCCCATCAACTGCCTCTTCCATTTTTCTGGAAATCCCCGGGACTTATCTTCCCGGACAAAAAAACCTCATCCCCGCTGGCATAAACTTTATTGACGGATACAGTTTTCAAACGATTCTCCCTGGAAATATAAACAGTGTTATCCGCAGTGACCAGCCAGCGTTTAAGCATAAACAGCCCCCCAATGGTTTTCCCCGGGATACTGACGCTGCAAAACATTCCCGCCACAAGGGGGGAACAGTCTTTACAACTATCCTGGGAAGGATCAAATTTTACGGCCAGGGTCATGGTGCGGGAGGACTGATCAAACTCAACCAATCGTTCCACCACGCCGGAAAAGAGCACATCCTTGGCTTCGATCCAGGAAATTTCACAGGCAACCGGCTGTGGCTTGGGAAACCAGCCGGACAAACTTTCAGACCCCTCTTCCTCAAAAGAGAGCCATTGGGACGCTTCCCTGGCATCCAGAGATACCTGGATCTCAAGAAATGAATCATCTGCAATGGTGACCACCTGGCTGCCCTTTGTGGCATATTCCCCCTCTTCCATGGAAATGGCGGTAATCCTAGAGGTAAAAGGTGCTTTTATGGTACACCGGGCAAGATTGGCAGCAGCATTGTCCCTATTGGCCGTTACCGATGCGATCCCTGCCGCGGCCTCCCGGATCTGAACCGGATACAGGGAAAGGGAACGCTTCATCTGATCAAAACTATCAATGGCATTGTTCAAGGATTGCTCTGACTGGTCCAATTCCGACCGATTGCCAATGCTGTTTTCCTCGAGCAGAACCCGCACCCGTTCATATTCGTCCCGGGACAGGTCCATGGTCCGCTGGATGGTTTTCACCCTCAGCCGATCTGCTTTAAATTGTTGTTCAATCACTGCAAGGATACTTTTTTTCTGTTCCAAACCTGCCCTGAGGCTGTTCAATTCAGCAATGTAATCCGCCGGGTCAATTTGAAAAAGAACCTCACCCTTTGGGATGATCTGTCCTTTTTTAAATCCCGGATGGGTGTGCATAATCCGACCGGCCACGGCTATTTTCACATCCACCTGGAGGACCCGCTCCTTTACCCGGCCCCGGTGGGGCGGTTTTTTCAAGGATTAAAAATAGGTCATGGCAAAGATCCCCGCCCCAATGACCATAAGACTCAAAACAATCCGGGTGATAACCCGGGAAACAGTTATTTTTTTTCTGATTTTTTCCATGAACCCGACTCCTGATCCTCTCCTTTAATATCCTCTTCTTGCTCAAAGGCCGCCTCCACCTTTTCCAGCACCAGGCACCATTTTTGTGTTGTGTCAGGTCCCAATTTTTCGATCAAATCCACAAAAGAGGCAAATACCGCCTCTTCAATTTTTCCATGCCTGCCCAATGCCTCATCGGTGAGGCTGATCTCAATTTTCCGCCGGTCCGACCGGCATTGGTTTCGTTTTAAAATCTGTTTTTCAACCAGCCTATTGACCATGGCAGAAGCAGAAGGGGGAGAAATCTGCAGCATGGCGGCCAGTTCCTTTAAAGAAACCTTCATTCTTTTTCTGATCATCATGATGGCATGGAACTGGGAGATGGAAAGATCCTTAAGCAGGAATTTTTCTTTTTCCGACATGGATTTGCCGTGGTGACGACTGAAAAATCTGTCCTGGATCAGCCGGATGGTGGAAGCGATATACTTGGCCTGTTCAAAGGTGTTCCTTACTTTTTCCCCTGGTTCCCCTAGCATAATATTTCCCCAATTAATATTTAGACAAAATAATTATTAGTTTATCGAACGAATATTCACCCTATTGTCAACCATGCCCCGGGGTGACCCCATGTAGAATCAAGTAAAGACATATTCCGCACAGAGGATAGTCCGGATCAAAACGTGGTCGCTCGGTTTAGGTATGGGAAATTTATCAATGAACAACAACTGGAAATGTTCACATAAAACAGACCACCCCTGCAGCAGGACACTACAGGGGCGATCTACTAAGGTGGAGCCTGTCTAAACCTTTGGCGGAGGTTTTCGAGACCTGTAAAATAATACCACAATGTGGTGATTTGTCAACATTTTTTTTAGGAGCTAAATGATTCCAATTCAAAATTATACACTCGTTGATTATATTGCTGACTCTTACCAAGGCACGGGAGATACTTGCGCAATGATCATTATCGGATCTGGGAATACTTGGGCAGCTGTAAACGCATATCTCCAGCTTCGCAAATTAGGAGTATCTGTCACCTTGATTGCCGGTACGCCGGACCCAGAAGAAAAACCATTTCTTTTCCCGATCAGGTGTATGGGTACTCCGACATGGCAAGAATTACATGGGGGTGCTCCGCATCGGGTTCCGAACCATTACCCACCAGCACCCCCTAAGATTCAATTCAAATCAACAGCATTTATTAAACCTAAAATAACCATCAAACAGCCGTTAGCAAGGGCTGGATCAAAAAGGATACTTCACATATAATTATCACTTCCTTAAGGGTATAGCATACAAAACACATAAAGCAGCATTTAGTAAACTAAGGATAAAAAGAATGTACCATGCCCTCCTTGCCCGTTTAAATGCCGCAGTATTGCATGTAAAGGATATCAAAGCTTGGCTCCACTGGAAATCCAATTCAAAGCCCAAATAAAATTGACAAATTAAAAATTTGTCCAATATTTATCCTTTAGCGTTAAGCAAGGAGATTACATGGGCAAATGCAAAAAACATCCTCTACGGGAAACCAGCTATCAATGTGCAAAATATGATATTTATCAATGCAAGGAATGCATGCGCTGCAATGATCCAAAACTTTATTGCAAACACAGAACAGCCTGCACCATCCATTTTATCACAGAAAAAGGAGTGGACCCGGATTTTTAAAATATAAGGGTCTGTAGTATCAGATAACAGACATGGGCAACAAGGACATAATAACTATGAAAAAAGACACACATAATTTTATCCATGAATATAAGGGCCTGGGTGCCTTTGGCATGGACAGGAAGACCGATGAAGAGACTATCATGTTTTATTTGCAAAAATTTTCAGAGGACGGGTTTATGGAAGCATTTCTTCCCAGACTTTCGGAAAAGGAGTTGGAGGAGATCTATTTGTTCATAAATGGTCATCTGAAAAAACATATATCCGAGGATGAGTACCATGGACTTTTCCTAAAGGACAGATAGGGGAGAATTGTTATTATGGGTTAGTATTGGTCGATATGATCGTTTTCCAAAAAAATATACACCCTTTTTCTTGACAGACAATAAAGATTGCCATATCTCCAGATCATTTATGCAATGAACCCATAACTTATTAGGAGAGATAATCAATGTACGGGAAAAAATTATTTACAAGCCTTTTGGCCGGAGCAGTTCTGCTTGGATTGACAAGTCTGTCCCTGGCAAGTGACAAAAGTTTAATGATGGCCACCACAACCAGTACCGACAACACAGGACTATTGGAGTATCTGATTCCCCATTTTGAGAAAGAAACCGGGGTTGCTCTCAAGTGGACGGCCACGGGAACCGGCAAAGCATTGAAGCTGGGCCAGAACTGTGACGTGGATGTGCTGCTGGTCCATGCACCGCCAGCTGAAAAAGCCTATATTGAAAAGGGATATGGAAAAGACCGGCGAGAAATCATGTATAATGATTTTGTAATCATCGGCCCTGGATCAGACCCTGCCGGCATTATAGGAAAAAACATTTCAGATGCCCTTGCCGCTGTCAGGAGCCACACCGCCCCTTTCATGAGCCGGGGGGACGATTCAGGCACCAATAAAAAGGAAAAACTGCTGTGGAAGAATGCGGGTATTGCACTACCGGACAAAGAAAGCTGGTATATACAGACAGGCCAGGGAATGCTTGCCACCATCAATGTTGCCCAGGAAAAAAAGGGTTATACCATGACAGACCGGGGCACCTATATAAAATACCAGGACAGCCAGGGTGGAAATGCCCTCTTGAAAGTATTGGTTGAAGGCGATAAGATCCTGTTGAATCAATATAGCGTGCTGACCCTTGATCCGGCAAACTGCCCCAAGGCAAAATATGATCTTGCCCTAAAATTTTCACATTGGATGGCATCGGAAGCGGCCCAGAAACTTATTGGAGATTTCAGGCTTTTGGGCCAAAAATTATTTATACCCAACGCAAAATAGTTTAGGAGTGTATGGATTTTATTGTTGCAGGTTTTATCCGGGCCATTGAACTGCTGATAAGCTTTGACCACTCCACCTGGACGGCTATTTCTGCAACCCTCAAGGCATCCACCTGCTCCATGCTGATATCTCTTGGAGCAGGTCTGCCCTG
>PIVS01000869.1 GCA_003353855.1 Desulfobacteraceae bacterium | reverse complement strand
GTATTATGACAAGGCTCTGGCATCAGGTCTAAAAACCTATGGCCCTGATCATCCCGCTGTGGCAACACACTGGAATAATTTGGGTGCGGCCTGGTCTTCAAAGGGCGAGTATGACAAGGCGATAGGGTATTATGACAAGGCCCTGGCATCAGGTCTAAAAACCTATGGCCCGGATCATCCCGCTGTGGCAACACGCTGGAATAATTTGGGTTCGGCCTGGAATTCAAAGGGCGAGTATGACAAGGCGATAGGGTATTATGACAAGGCTCTGGCATCAGGTCTAAAAACCTATGGCCCGGATCATCCCGCTGTGGCAACAACCTGGAATAATTTGGGTTCGGCCTGGTCTTCAAAGGGCGAGTATGACAAGGCGATAGGGCATTATGACAAGGCTCTGGCATCAGATCTAAAAACCTATGGCCCGGATCATCCCGCTGTGGCAACACGCTGGAATAATTTGGGTTCGGCCTGGTCTTCAAAGGGCGAGTATGACAAGGCGATAGGGTATTATGACAAGGCTCTGGCATCAGATCTAAAAACCTATGGCCCGGATCATCCCGCTGTGGCAACACGCTGGAATAATCTGGGTTCGGCCTGGAAGTCAAAGGGCGAGTATGACAAGGCGATAGGGTATTATGACAAGGCCCTGGCATTGATTGAAAAGTTTTTAGGGAAAGACCATCCTAATACGAAACTTGTAAAAAATAATTTAAACTCGGTTCGAAATTAGGAGAGTTCCTTTTGAAAAAAACAATTTATATAATTCTCTTTGTCTTGCTCTTTTCCGGTTGGGCCTTTGCCCTTTCTGGAAAATGTAACCGGGTTCTTGATGGTGATACAATCGAAATTATTTCAAACCAGAAAAAAATAAGAATAAGGCTTTACGGCGTTGATACCCCCGAAAAAAAACAGGCTTACGGGCAAGAATCAAAAGCCTTCACCATGGACATGGTTGAAGGAAAATATATTGATGTGAAAGAAAAGGGCTTTTCCTATGGCCGGATTGTTGGAATTGTATATGCAAATGATGTCTGTCTTAATACAGAACTTTTAAAGGCGGGGTTCGCATGGCTTGCTCCTGGGTACTGTAAAGAATCCTTTTGTTATAGTTGGCAAAGAATTGAAAATGAATCAAAAAATAATTCCATAGGACTTTGGGCAGATCCACACCCGGTATCCCCATGGGATTACCGGCATAAAAATTGAAACAAAATAAGGGAACAAATGAAAATTGGATATGAACACGCAATTAAGGCCCTTGTAGATAGTCACAAACAATTGATTTCTGAAAAGGCAGATCCTTCTATCCTTAAGAGTGTGACCGAGGGGATAGAGTTCCTTTGTTATCCATACCGGGAGGATCTGACTGAAGTGGTAGAAGTCCCGTTGCATCATAAAGATGATTTTGAAAGGGACGAAGATCAGGAGATATCAAGGAAAGTACCTATTATTGCCCGATTGTCACAAGTTGCATGGGA
>PIVS01000868.1 GCA_003353855.1 Desulfobacteraceae bacterium | reverse complement strand
CCTTCAGGCAATGCGGCAAGCTGCTGGTGGCAACCACCCCCCTGGAAATGGAACGAATGAAAGCCCTTGAAAATAGGTGTTCCCTGAATAAGATCCATACCCAACGCATTGACCAACACCAGTTGAACAAGATGGAACCCCAGATTTTCGGGTTGGGTGCCCTGCTGGTGTCTGCCACCGGCATTACAGATTATACCCGGGTTACCGCCAAAATGGCAGATCTGTTCAAGATAGCCGGCGGCATAATCAAAACCGGTCAGGAAGTGACCCGGATAGAGGAAAGTTCAGACAAGATCACCCTGTACACAGGAAAAAGACAACTCCTTACCCGGCATCTCATTGCCTGCGGCGGACTCATGGCAGACAGACTGGCCCGGATGATGGAAATACCCATCGATTTTATGATCCTGCCCTTTAGGGGGGAATATTATCGCCTGCCGGACCAGTCAAAAATTGTTTCCCATCTCATCTATCCCATTCCCGACCCGGATCTGCCCTTTCTAGGCGTCCATTTAACCCCCATGGTGGACGGGTGCGTCACAGTAGGTCCAAACGCGGTCATGGGTTTTAAGCGGGAAGGATATGATAAATTTAATCTGGACCTGGTTGATACGGCTCAGATGCTGGCCTTCCCCGGATTCTGGAAGGTAATTGGACAGAACCTTATGTCCGGAATAAAGGAATGGATAGATGCTTCCTATAAACCCGGGTATTTAAAACGGATTCAAAAATACTGCCCGGGCCTGACAGTTGAGGATCTTACTCCCTATCCAGCCGGTATCAGGGCCCAGGCCGTGAGAAAAGACGGCAGTCTGGTCCATGATTTTCTATTTGCGGAAACCAATCGGTCCCTGCATGTGTGCAATGCGCCTTCCCCGGCTGCCACCTCAGCCATCCCAATTGGGGAATATCTCTGCGACAGGGCCAAAATAAAATTCAACCTTTAAGCAATTTCCGGACTTATAAAAAGGCCTTGGTCCCCTTTTTTTCAACCTTTCACATTGACGAAACCGGATGTGTGTATATCTTACCTTAAGAATTATTTAGGAGCGACTAACTTTTGCGCTATTTAGCATTCACCCTTTTCGAAAAGAAAGGAGAAAAATGATGGCCTATAAATTCAAGACCCTGGCTCTCCATGCCGGTATCAGCACAGACGAAACAGGATCCCGGGGCATCCCCCTTCACAGGACCGCTTCCTACCTGTTCAAAAACACGGAACATGCCGCCAACCTCTTTGCCTTAAAAGAGCTGGGCAATATCTACACACGGCTTCAGAATCCCACCCAGGATGTTCTGGAAAAACGGGTGGCTGCCCTTGAAAACGGTGCCGCTGCCCTGGCACTGGCATCGGGCACCGCTGCCATTTTCTACACCATCATCAATATCTGCAGCAAGGGTGACGAGGTGGTGTCCACGGCCAACCTCTACGGCGGAACATTTACCATGTTCCACAACATGCTTCCGGAAATGGGCAT
>PIVS01000305.1 GCA_003353855.1 Desulfobacteraceae bacterium | reverse complement strand
GTGGATGAAGTAGGGGTGCCCAAGGGGTCATTCTATAATTATTTCAAAAGTAAGGAAGACTTCACCGTTGATATCATTGGGTTCTATTCAGACACCCTGGCAATTCATTGGGATGACTTGCTTGCAGAGGGTCCCCCGGAACCCCTTGCCGCCCTTCGCAACTCTTTTGAGATGATCATTTCTCATCATGAGCAATGCGAAGTGAGGACAGGGTGCCTGATCGGTAATCTGGCGGCAGAAATAAGCGAGGCCAGCGACCTGTGCCGGCAAAAAATGCACCAGGCGACAGGGGCCTGGAAACTTCGCATTTCAGATTACATAGCTCAATGCCAAGCCCTGGGAAGTATTCGAAATGACATTTCAGCGGATGTTTTGGCCGAGTTTATCTGGAATGCCTGGGAAGGGGCGTTATTGAATATGAAAATTACGGAGTCCACAGCTCCGGTAAAAGAATGCATCCGGTTGCTGTTTGATTTTTTTTTAAAGCCATAACCTAAATTGAGAATCGTTTTAGCGATTCATTAAAAAAAGAAAAGGAGAAATATGTCCCTCTTATTTGAATCAACCAGGATAAACGGCATGGAAATAAAAAATCGTTTTGTCAGGTCGGCAACCCACGAGGCAATGGCCGGCCTTGATGGTGTCGCCAATAACCAGCTGTTGGGCTGCATGGCAGCACTTGCCAAAGGAGAGGTCGGACTTGTTATTACCGGTCATGCCCATGTGACATTGGAGGGTCAGGCAGGCCCCAGACAGATGGGCATCTATTCCAATGCAATGCTGGACAGTTTGAAACAGGTGGCGCTGGCTGTCCATGAAAATGGCGGGGTTGTGGCGGTTCAGCTGGCCCATGCCGGAATACGGGGCATAGGAAAAGAGTATGCTCCTCTGGGGCCTTCAGATGTGGTTGAGAAGGGGGTTAAAAAAGCCTCTGCAATGGGGCTTGCGGATATTAAAAGAACGGTAAAAACTTTTGGTGATGCTGCTCAAAGAGCGGTTAAAGCAGGCTTTGATGCGGTTCAGATCCACGCGGCCCACGGCTATTTGCTGAGTCAGTTTTTATCTCCCTATTATAACCGACGGGATGACGACTATGGCGGAAGTCTTGAGAACCGGGCAAGACTGCTTGTGGAAGTCTATCAAGAGATCCGGCAACGGGTTGGAACCTCATTTCCCGTCATGGTCAAGATCAATTCCGAGGATTTTCTGGATGGCGGAATCACTGTGGAAGAGGTGATTAAGGTGTCCCTGGTGCTTGAAAAGCTGGGGATGGACGCCATCGAGATGAGCGGCGGAACCTTTGAATCCGGCAAGCTTATTCCCTCCAGGAGGGGGACATCAAAGTCCGAAGACAGGGAAGCCTACTATAGAGAGGCTGCAAAAGCGTTTAAGAAAAAAATAGGGATTCCCTTGATTCTGGTGGGTGGTTTTCTCTCCTACCCCCTTGCAAAAGAGATCATAAGCTCAGGGGTTGCCGACTATGTCGCCCTGTCAAGACCGCTTATCAGAGAACCACATCTTGTCAAAAGGTGGGCCGCAGGAGACCTGGGAAAAGCAACCTGCATTTCATGTAATCGTTGCTTTTTAACGCTTTTTTCGGAAGAAGCGCTGTATTGTGCTCAGGAAAAGAAAGAAAAAGAGAAGCAAAAAAAAGGAGCGAGCCATGTCTCAAAATAAAGAATACAATCGAAGCCTAGTACTGGCTTCCCGCCCCCAGGGTGCTCCGGTATCCGAAAATTTTCGTCTGGAGAAAACAGATGTGCCCCAGCCGGCTGAGGGCCAGGTGTTGCTGCGAACTATATACCTTTCCCTGGATCCCTATATGCGGGGCAGGATGAACGATACGCCCTCCTATGCAGAACCGGTTAAAATTGACGAGGTCATGGTGGGGGCAACGGTCTGCCGGGTGGACCTGTCCCGACATCCGGATTATAAGGCAGGAGACTGGGTGCTTGCCTATGGCGGATGGCAGGACTATTCACTATCTGATGGGGCCGGCCTGACTCCCCTGGGGAACACGCCCCAAAATCCCTCCCATGCATTGGGAATACTGGGGATGCCGGGGTTTACCGCCTACATGGGATTATTGGATATTGGCCGGCCAAAACAGGGGGAAACTCTGGTTGTTGCAGCTGCCACAGGCCCTGTGGGTGCGACTGTCGGGCAAATAGGCAAATTAAAAGGGTGTCAAGTTATCGGTGTTGCCGGGGGCAGCGAAAAATGTACATATGCAAAAGAAGTTCTCGGGTTTGATGAGTGTCTGGATCACAAAGCCCTGGATTTTGACCGGCAGCTTGCCCGGGCCTGCACCAGGGGAATTGATATTTATTTTGAGAGCGTGGGGGGCAAGGTATTTGATGCGCTCCTGCCATTGCTCAATACAAAGGCGAGGATTCCTGTGTGCGGGCTTATCTCCCAGTACAATGCCACCCATCTACCCGCCGGACCCGATCGCACCTCCCTTCTTATGAGCAGTATTCTAATCAAACGGCTAAGGGTTCAGGGATTTATTATTTTTGATGATTATGGCCATCGCTACGACGAATTTGCAAAGGATATGTCACAATGGCTGGGCTCAGGCCAGATAAAATACCGTGAGCAAATAGTTGACGGGCTGGAGAGGGCACCAAATGCCTTTATTGGAATGTTGGAAGGCCAAAATTTTGGAAAATTGGTTGTCCGGGTTAATCACGAATAGGTCAGACAACCTAATCTTTACCCCAGGGGCGGATCATGGATTCGCACCCGGGGTGTTTTAAGAAGCCGCCAAAAGCGTTAAAAACAGCAGTAGGCAGCCGCCTGCCTGGAAAATCATTTTTTTTATTTTTGTGAATCGCCAGGGCGGCAAAAAAAAAGCAATACTGAATCCCGAACAAACATAAAAAAAATTAAAAAACATTTCCAGGTTTTCCGCCATGCTCCATTTGAAAATTTTTCCATAAAAGAGTTCCATGGGTGCTGCGCAATTAAAACTTTCAAACATATACCGTATGAAATTTGCGAAGGCTCCCTGGATCCCATCGGGATTGAAAGGGATGGCTGAAAAGGTTCCAGGCCAGGCCCCTTTATTAAAATGATTATACAAAAAAAGCCAGGATTGCGAAAAAATGGCCGCCGGTACAATCACAAAAAGCGCATGCCGTTTTTTTCATAAAGGGCGATATTGTAAAGTTCATTTTGGAATTCTTTTGGGACAGGTAAAATGGCATGGATTGCCATATAAAAAAGACAAAGCCCCAAAAAAGTGAAGGAGATGGGATTTGCAGATCCAAAGCTTTTTAGGGTGTTGAATATGTCGAGAATCTGGGAGCGATGTTTGAAGATCAGGAGAACTGAAACCATGAGAAAAAAAGCTTCCCCTCCTGTGGAAATGATGTAAAACCCGCTGATAAAAGATACCTGATGGATAAAAGACAGGAGCATGAAAACTGTGATAATGGCATATGAGGCGGATTCTGCAAAGGTATTGCCCCTTTTGCGAAACAAAAAAAAAGCAGCCGTACAGGGGCAAAAAACTTTTGCTAAAACCAGTCCCGCGGTCAGCGCATCGGTTAACAGGCCAATCAGCACTCTTTGGCCCTTGCTTTTTTTTCTATGAGATGATCTCTTATCTCTTTCATAAAATTTTGCATGTCCCGGGCAAGATTTTCACATTCAGGGCAATATACTTTTTTGAACATTTTGTCATGTTTTTCCAGCTGGTGTCTGAACCAGGGAATATAAGCCGATCCTTTGCAAAATTTTTTTCCGGTATATTGGGCAATGGGACATCCGATGCACACCGTAAAATAATATATTCTGCAGGGAGGACAATCCAGCACGCCGTTGTCAGACCCCTTTCCATCTATGATCCTCTGCCATTTTTTCACCGCAGCTTCCATTATTTTTATTTTATTCATGATGTCCATCCCCTAATCCATTAAATAAAATTCCAAGAATGCTTGTGTACATCGATGCAGCGCCGAACCACATGTGCTATCTTTCTTTTATTAGCCTTTGCTGCCATCGCACTGACATCACAGCAGGTAATACCGGCCATTTCCTTTAAAACCGCTTTCACCGACCCTGAAAGCGCCTCGTAATTATACCCGCCTTCAAGTGACATCACTATTTTACCCTGGCACACCTTGTCGGCGATCCTTTTTATTGAGGCTGTCATTCCTGCAAATCCTTCAGCCGTCATATCCATGTCCCCCATGAAATCATCCCTGTGGGTATCAAATCCTGCTGAAACCAGAATCAGTTCCGGCATAAATTGTTCTGCAACAGGCCTTAGCAATCGTTCAAAAATACATGTGTATTCTGTATCCCCATACCCTTTGGGGATGGGCAGATTGATCGTATAGCCCTCTCCCGGGCCTGAACCCGTATCTGTAAAACTTCCCGTACCCGGGAAGAGCCCTGCTTGATGGATTGAAAAAAACAAAACACCGGGATCTTTTTCAAATGCATGCTGGGTGCCGTTTCCGTGGTGAATATCCCAGTCAACTATTAGTATCCTGCTTAAGTTTAAATAAGTTCGGGCAAAGAATGCACCCAGGGCAACGTGGTTGAACAGGCAATAGCCCATGGCCCGGCTTTTTTCTGCATGATGCCCGGGGGGCCTTATCAACGCAAATGCATTACTTATTGTTTTTGCCGTTACCTGGGATATGGCGTTTAAAAGTCCGCCCGTGGCATAAAGTGCTGCGTCAAAACTGTCTTCGCATGCATGTGTATCCGCTGTAAATGCGATGAGTTCTTTGCCCCGGGTTTCAGCGATTTTTTCAAAATACTCCTGGGTGTGAAAAAGAAGAATGGTCTCTTTTGCCGCTTTTACCGGCAGAACATCAACAAAGAGGTCCTGCATTTCAGGTTCCTTGAGCATTAAATACAGTTCTTTCAGTCTTTTGGGGGTGTCAGGACAATTATTCCCCGGAATATGCTTTAAAAATATCTCTCCTTTTACGATGCCGGTTTTCAATGCCATTGTTTCCATCCTTAGAATTTTATGGGAACAGTCAGCAGGGCGCATGGTAAATGCCGAAGCAAGGCTGCGGTTGTGGTGGTAATTATTCTGCCCGGTCTCTCATCAATCCCTGCTATTATCAAATCAATTTTCTTTTTTTTTTTTTGCATACAGGGCCAGTTCTTCACCTGGAACGCCATGGAGAATCCGGGTTTTGCCAGGCATCACCTTTTGCAGTTTTAAAGATATTTTTTCTTCCAAAAGCCTCTGTGCTTCATCATGGGGTTGAAATATAGCTTGTGCCATGCTCCCCAGGGCCGAACCCATAAAAAATTGCTGGAATCCGGATAACCCAAGGCTTGCCGCAATTACCATATCTGTTTTTGTCGTTTTTGTTTTTTTCCCCCCCCCCCTTTCGAATTCAATTTGTCTTGCTAGGGAACCTTTAGGAGGCGAAATTGCGTGGAAGACTATAAAAGAAGCGTCAAACCCCAGGCAAAGCTCGACCCCCCCCGGGCAATCAAGGGGCCGGAAGCCTTTGACAAGTCTGTTGCACATAGTATTTTTTTTATCTGCTGCATTCCCTCCTGCCCGTCTTTGTGTCAGGTTAAATTTTGAATATTTGGTGACACCAGCAGTAACCTTAGAGTTGTTGATCCTGGAGTGGGAGCGGGAAACCCTGTTCAGCAGCAGCCCTATATTTGCTGAAAACATAGGGTTCATAAATAGTTGGGTTGTCCTGGAGTTCATTAAGTATGGCATCAATTTCCATTCTTTTTTCATTGAATTTCCAGTTGTTCCAGTCCTCCAGTGTTTCCCATTTGCTGATCACCAGAACTTTGTTCGTGTTCTTGGCACAAAGCAAGGTTTCGCCTGAAATATAGCCTTTTTGATCCATTGCTTTGAAACGGAGATTTTTAAGTTGTGAAAAAAAATCTTTTTCCATGTTTTCAGTTACATCCCTTTTGATGATGACTTTTACAAGCATGATATCCTCCTTATTGAGTCTGTTTGTTAGGATTCAATCTGAATCGTTAAATCT
>PIVS01000304.1 GCA_003353855.1 Desulfobacteraceae bacterium | reverse complement strand
GACGATGATGGAGACGGATTTTGTGAAGTCCATGTGAATACAATGGAAGGCTTCTGGTCCCCACTTCGAAGTTGGATTCGCCCACACCGTGGTATCTCACAAGAAAAACTTCCTTTCCTTTTGCCGGAACATTTTGAAAAATTTGCTAAAGACGTGGGCATTAAATATGGTATTGTTAAAGAAACATTGCTGGATATGGCGAATAAAAGTATTGAAGCATCCAAAGAAACAACTAAAAATTTTAATGACTTGTATGGTCAGAGTTCAATTGTGGATCAAATTAATATTGTAATAAAAAGTGGTGCTCAAAAAAAATGGCTGATTTTTCTTCGTAATTCAGGCCAGGGTATAGTCTAAATAGTAGCCGTTCTGTTGAAGATGGTTGCCGAAATGGTATAATAGGATCTTGTCCAGGCCCACAATGTTTTTGCTGGACAAATGCAGGTGCGGAAGATAAGGCAGAAGAAAATTTATAATGGTTTTTTGCTGATCTAAAAGGAGATTTTTATGCAAAAAGACACGCAGATGAAAATTGATCATCTCGGCGCAAAGAAGTGTGTTACTGGTTCCTGTCATCTGATGCAGATTCCTGGGGCCCGTGGCCGTGCTGTGAATATCCTTGTGGACTGCGGGAAGGCCCAGGGCAGAGATCCGGAACTGGACTTTGACGACTTTCCTGTGGCGCCTGAAAAAATTGATTATCTGTTTCTCACCCATGCCCACATCGATCATATCGGCAGGGTGCCCGACCTCATTGATGCCGGTTTTGACGGTGAGATAATCTGCACCCATGGAACAAAGGCGCTTCTGATTCCCATGCTCCATGATTCTTTATCATTTACACAGAAAAGTAAAAAAGAGATCCAGGCAATTGAACAAAAAATTGATGACCTTTCCTGGGGCTTTGAATATGGCGAAGTCTTTTCTCTTAAAAAAGGCATTCGGTTCAAACTTGGCAATGCCGGGCATATCCTTGGGTCCTGCTTTGTCTGGTTTAAAATTTGCCTGGAATCTGATGAAGACGACTACAGGGTAGTTTTTTCAGGAGATCTCGGATGCACAGATACCCCGATTCTGCCTGATCCTGATACCCCTGATGCCTGTGATCTGCTCATTATGGAATCCACCTATGGTGATCGAAACCACGAAAGCAGAAAAAAAAGAATTGAGGTATTGAAAAGCTGCCTCACCAAAGCGCTGAGTGACGGCGGCATTGTATATATCCCGGCATTTTCCCTGGGGCGTACCCAGGAATTGATATATGAGCTGGACCGAATCGGGATGAAAGTCCCTGTCTTCATAGATTCTCCCCTGGGACTTAAAATTACAAAAATATATGCACGCCTGGACGAATGCTGGGACAGGGAGGCCAAAGAGCTAAAAGCCCGGGGCGATGATCCCATTAATTTTAAAGGTCTCTATTCTGTAGAGCGGTTTGGCGATCATAAAAAACTGCTGAAACTATCAGGGCCTGCCATTATCATTGCCGGCAGCGGTATGTGCACAGGGGGCCGCATTGTGGATCACCTTAAGCATGGTTTGAACGATCCGAAAAATGACATCTTCTTTGTGGGGTACCAGGCAAAGGGAACCCCGGGCAGAAGGATCATAGAAAAAAAAGTGCCGTGCAGAGCCGGGATCCACAAACTTTCAGGGTATTCTGCCCACGCAGATCAGGCCATGCTGGTAAAATGGGTAAAATCAATGTCTGTCCCGCCCAAAGAGATCCGCCTTGTCCATGGTGAATCCCGTGCCCGCAAGGCACTTGCTGCAGCCCTTGGCATATAAAAACAACCCCGGAAAGGAGAGGCAGTCGGTTGATGGGTGTCGGGGGGAGGCTCTGCCAAAAAAATATTTTTTTAACAATCATAAAATTTTGATTGTTTTTTTTTCCTTTATCCACTATCGTTATTCCATCGTTTCAAGTTTCTATTTTCAATGATCAGCTTTCTATTTTCAATGATTAATTATGCTGATAAATCCAGATGTAAACTACTCCATTTTTTGAGACACTCCTTATGTTTTGAAAATAGATCTTTACCATCAGCAATCCGGAATCAGGGATATTCCAAAGTTTTAATTTTGAAAAGGAGAGATAATCATGGAAAAAAAGTCACGTATCTTATCAATTGTTCTCATCGGGTTATTGATCATGTTATATCTCCCGGCGGTTGCAAGCCCGGGAAAAGTCAATATTAACACGGATGGAAAAGCCCAGCTTATAACCCTTAAGCATGTGGGGGATAAAATAGCGGATCGGATTATTGAATATCGGAAAACCAGTCCTTTTAAAGTTCCTGAGGATATTATGAAGGTAAAGGGTGTGGGTGAGAAGGTGTTCGCTGCCAATAAAGACAGAATAATAGTAAAAAAAGAGTAGCTATATTGAATAGGAATGAATAGCAGTATCGAATTGGCAAAGAAATCCCTGATTCCCGATTCAAAAAACCATTGCTTGATATAAACGAATTTTGTATTATTATTATTGGATACCATGTTGTAGATGACAGCATGGTATTTTTATTTTAATAGTGATGCACTAAATGATTTGAACTAAAGAAAGAGGCTATATTGGAAATTTTAAAGATATATCGGAAAAAGTCTTTCAGGGTTATTACCTTGATGATGGTCATGCTTGCTGGCGGTATTTGCGCGGGTATTTATCTGGGGAGCAACTGGCTGGTATCAACTTTTTTATCCGAGGCAGGACAAAAAGTTCTCATGGAAAAAATCGCAGAGACAATTGCCCTGCTGAGCCTTGGTTTGGATAATTTCTATTTATGGGTAATGCCCTTGGTTGCAGGTGGATTCCTTCTGTTTGGCTGGGTGCTGTGGCTGGTCTTGGGTTTTTCAATGTCATCAGTCTTTCAACTTGCTGATGAACAACCCAAAAAGGGAGGCGAAGGCAAATCAAAAAAGAAAGACTTTTTGGATCATAAAATTGAACAGGAGCGCAAAAGAAGATTGTTTCTTCATTCTTTGTCTGTCCTTCAGCGGGATGGTCGGCTTCTTGATTTTTTTGATGAAGATTTGAGTTCGTATGGGGATGATCAGATCGGTGCTGCTGTGAGGAGCATCCAGGAAGATTGCAAAAAGGCCATAAAAAAATATATTGATCCCAAGCCGGTTATTGATGCCGAGGAAGGAGAATCAGTTACCATTGAACCCGGATTTGATATTGACTCCATAACACTTGTGGGGAATGTTTCAGGTGAGCCTCCGTTTCAGGGTGTTTTAAAGCACCGGGGATGGAAAGCCGGGAAAAAGGATGTGCCTAAGCTGTCTGATATCCGGAATCCCGGTATAATGACGCCGGCTGAGATTGAAATTTCCTAACAATTAAAGTGTATAAATTATTCAGGAGCTGGTTTGGATTTTAAGGATAAACAATATGTTATCGGGATTGATTTAGGAACTACCAATTCTGCTGTGTCCTATGTGGATGTATCCGTGTTGAAAGATGTTCTGGAAAAGGGCGGGGCACCGGATAAGAAAAAACTGATCAAGGTGTTTAATATACCCCAGCTGACCGGGCATGGAGAATTTACAAAAATTCCGGTTCTGCCCTCATTTCTTTATATCCCGGGCACATATGATATTTCCAAAGAAGTATTAAAGCACCCCTGGAAAAAGCGGGAAGATTTGTTTGCCGGAACATTTGCCAGGGATCATGGATCCAAAATACCGTCCAGGCTGGTTTCTTCGGCAAAAAGCTGGTTGTGCAATCCTTTGGTTGACCGTAAATCTAAAATTCTTCCCTGGGGCTCCCAAGGGGTTGAAAAGGTTTCTCCGGTGACGGCAACAGCAGAATATCTGTCCCATATCCGCAGTGCCTGGAATCATTTTGTTAAAGATGAAGATCAATATTTAGAAAATCAATTTGTCGTGATCACGGTACCGGCTTCTTTTAACGAAGAGGCTAGGGATTTGACCATGGAAGCCATTCGGATGGCAGGATTTGGTAATTCCGTCACCCTTCTTGAAGAGCCCCTTGCAGCCTTTTATAGCTGGTTGATTCCCCATGAACTGGACTGGCAGCAGTATATAAAAGAGGATGACCTGATTTTGGTCTGTGATGTCGGCGGCGGGACAAGCGATTTTAGTTTGATCACATTGAAAGCCACCCAAGGGTCTCCGCGGTTTGAGCGTCTGGCTGTTGGCGACCATTTAATATTGGGGGGGGATAACATCGATCTGGCCCTGGCCAAAATTGTTGAATCAAAGTTTCGGGCAAAGTTTCAATCAAAAGCAAGTTTGACCCAGGATAAATGGAAAACCCTGTGCCATATCTGTAGGGAAGCCAAAGAAAAGATTCTGGAAAAGGGGGAGCGGGCAGTCAGAATTACCCTGAAGGGGGAGGGAAGGGCGCTTATTTCAGGGACCCTTTCTGCTGACCTGACCCGGGGGGATGTGGAGACGGTTTTGAGGGGACAGTTTTTTCCCGATGTGGACACCTCTAATTTAAATGATATGGAGGTGGGAAAGGAAATAGCTGATTTTGGTCTTCCCTTTGAAAAAGAGTCCTTTGTGACAAAACATATTGTCCGATTTCTGGAAAAACACAGACAAAGTGTAAAGGATACCCTTTTAAAAGATTCTCCCATGCCGGATTTTATTTTATTTAATGGGGGAACCCTGAAGCCTGATCTTGTTCAGTCACGTATTAAGGAAGCGATTCGAAGGTGGTTTAAACCATCCGATTCGAAAAAGCCCCAGATTCTCGATAATCCCAGTCCGGAACTTGCCGTTGGCGTGGGGGCATCCTATTACGGCCTTGTGAAACAGGGAGTGGGCGTTCGGGTGGGAAGTGGAAGTCCGCGAAGTTATTACCTTGGTGTCACCTTGGAATCTGACAATGATTCCAAAGCCGTCTGTATTGTTGAAAGAGGTCTGGATGAAGGTTCAGTGATTAATCTTCCGGAAATGGCCTATGAGGTCAGGGCTAACCAGCCGGTAAGTTTTGATGTTTACAGCTCAAGCTTTAGATCCGGGGACAGGGCCGGCAGTGTTATTACAATTGATGACTCTTTGACATCCATGGCACCCATACAGACAATTATAAAGTTTGGTAAAAATGGGGAGAAAAAGGGAATCCCCATCACCCTGGGGGCAGAATATACTGAGATGGGAACCCTTGCCATGTATTGTGAATCAGCCGTAAGCGACCATCGATGGAAATTACAATTCCAGCTCAGAGATTCGGGACAGGGAATTGAATCTGCTGAAACCGCAGTTTATGACGATGATCTTATAGATAAGGTGTGCGACAGGGTTGAGCAGGCTTTTTGCAGTAACTCCCAGGCAGATACTGATTTAAAAGGAATTGTAAAAGTTATCGAAGGGATGGTTGAACAGAAAAAAGTCCACTGGCCTTTGTCTTTTTTGCGGCGGTTGGCGGATCGGCTTCTTGTTATTGAAGATTCAAGGAAACTTTCCGAGGATCATGAAGCAAGATGGCTGAATTTGATAGGATTTTGTATGCGTCCCGGGTTTGGGGATGCCTTTGACGGAGAACGGGCAAGAAAATTATGGAAGATTTATCTGTCAGGATTACAATCCGGCAAAGTTGCCCAGAATCGGCTTGAATGGTGGATTTTTATCAGACGGATTGCCGCCGGATTAAAAGCAGGGCAGCAAAGACAGTTTTATCAGGACACAGCCTCTTTTTTAACCACGGTCAAGACAAACAAGGCCAGGCTTGCTCCCCAGGAGCAGATAGAAATCTGGATGGCTGCCGGGAATATGGAACGGCTCCTTGTCAAAGACAAGGTGGTACTGGCCAAGGCCCTTTTACCCCAGCTTAAACCCGGGAAAAAACAGGACCGCTTGTTTTGGACCCTGGGTCGTTTGGGAGCCCGGGAGTTATTGTACGGTTCTGCTGACAGAGTGGTTCAGCCATCAGAGGTTTCCAGATGGGTTCGCAGGATTATGAAACAAAAATGGAAAACTCAAGATCCTGTTCAACCTCTTGTGGCAGAAATTGCAAGGAAAACC
>PIVS01000303.1 GCA_003353855.1 Desulfobacteraceae bacterium | reverse complement strand
AGGCCTGCCTGGCTCAGGGTCAGGGACAGCTTCTCAATGATCAGGGGCAGCAGGGGGGATAGAAAGCTTGTATACACATCATGGATAAAATGAGAAAAAGATACAAGACCAACTTTGGATGCATAAAATTTTTGAATTTTCATCAAAAAACTAATATCATATGGGGGTATAAAAAACTATCAGTAAAATTTGCTATCTAAAGGCAACATAAAGACTGAATTTTCATCATGCTAGGAAAAATTTGTTTGCGGTTCTCTCAACAGGTAACGGGATAAAAGCGGCCAATAAACCGGAAGGCATAAAAACCCCCATCCGGTAGCGGATGCAGATCAGCTGGTGCCCACGGGTGAATTGTTCAGGGCAATGCGGCGGGGAACCATTAATGCGGTTCAAAGTGATGAAGACTCAATTGGCGCACCGGTTGAGTCTTCCGTATTTGGCGCTTACTTTCCCTTTGCCTCCGGAGATCGCCCTGTGGCTGCCTGAATTTTATTATGGGAATTAAGATACCCTGAGCCTGTGCATGTTCATCTGGGGCGTGGGCAGCCTTTTCGCCTATCGTGATCTTGAGGATCTTCTAAAAGCTGCCACCGGTTGGGACTGCACCATGTTCGAACTCATCCGGAAAATAAATTTTTATACAGGTCCCTTTTTCAACAGCAGAATCCACCTGGATAAACCCCTTATGATCATTGACTGTCCCCAGTACCACGGACATGCCAAGGCCTGATCCGCTCATACCCATGATTTTTTTGGTATAAAAGGGCTCAAAAACTAACTCGATCTCCCGGGCTTCAATCCCGACACCGGTATCTATTACAGAGAGCACCACATAATCCCCGGCCGGTATTTCAGTTTGGCCCTGGATGGGGATCTTAAGAATCTCCGGCTGATCAAACGTTCGGGCCTGGACACGGATGAGGATTTCCCCGCCCCGGGGCATGGCTTCGGCTGCATTGGAAACAAGATTCATGAGAACTTTGGAGAGATGGACCGGAGATCCTTTGATTGTCATGGGGCCGGAATCATACAGGGTGTCCAGGGTCACCCTGGCATGGCTGGCCTTAAGCTGCCTGAATTCAGGACTGTGAAGATATTCCTCTGAGATCTGTTTGATATCCATGATGGTTGACACCGGCACCCCCCGCCGGGAAAGGGTCAGCAGATCATCTACAATGCTAGCAGCCTTGATGCCGGAATCTTTTATCATCTCAATGGGACCCCTCAGGGGGTCTTGTTTTTTCATGCCCAGCAGGATCAGATCCGGATAGGTTACAATCCCGGACAAAATATTATTCAGGTCATGGGCCACCCCGGCTGCCACCTTCCCCACGGTCTCCATTTTAATGGCATGGTGGAGTCGCTTCTCAATCCGATCCCGGTGGGCTATCTCTGCCATGAGCCGCTGGCTTAGATTTCGATATTCCCTCTCTGAAACCTCCAGTTCGGCCTTGGCCTGGAACAGGTTTTTAAGATACCCCTTGCGAACGATCACCCCGCAGAAGGACAAAATGGAAAACAGGGCCAGGGAGAAAAAAAACCTGACAAGATAATCGGAATTGCCCATGAACACCCCCGGATCCGGCCAAAACATCAGGAGGAACAAGGCCAGATAAAAAAGAATGGCGATCAGTCCGCCCAACCGATTGGGCATCCACAGGAAAAGGAAGAAAACAAATAAAAAGGACCAGGGACGAACCTCAAACTGCTGCAAAATCCCTATCACATAAATCAGATACAGGGCAAAAATCATAACTTGAAATCTGAACACATACCGAAATATTCGTATTCTGACAAGATCCAACAAACCATTTCGAATGCTGATCAGAATCACAAGAAAACAAAACAACTGCATAGTCAAAATGGCACTTGCCAAAAATCTTCTGGAAAGGGTGCAATAAATATTAAAGACGGAAAGGGTGGGGACCAATACATATAGAAAGGTTTCCAAAACCCAGGAATGTTCTAGTATCTGTTTTTCAACGAGGCTTACCATCAATTTGTCTTGGGGTTTTATCATATCAGGATCTTATTTATCCTTTCTTTCCAATACACTTCCTTTACCAGATAACGCTGGATTTTAAAAGAAATGATTTTTCAACAATCTGAAGCATTGTTATGTACACTGGGTGAAGATCACATCGATCCTGCCAGTTTCCAGGGCTTCCCGGATTTGGAAAAATGGGGCAAGGTTCCTCCGGGGGACGGGGTGGCTTGCAAGCCTATCTTTGATTGCAATGCTTTATTTGTATGGGATCTCCTTTGACTCTATTGACTTATCTCATCAGCCATACTATGGATCAGACATCGTATCTAAAAAATCACAGGGAGGAGAAGATGGAAAATATAAGATACAAGGCCTTTATCGTAGAAGAAACCAGTGACAAGACCTTTTCCCATGCCGTAAAAGATATGACTACCAAAGATCTGCCCCAGGGGGATATCCTAATCCGGGTGAATTATTCTTCCCTGAACTATAAAGATGCCCTGTCTGCCTCGGGCAATCGGGGCGTAACCCGGAAATACCCACACACTCCTGGCATTGATGCGGCAGGCATTGTGGAACAAAGCCAGGTCCCGGGCTTTAAAAAAGGGGACCCAGTCATTGTGACCTCCTATGATCTGGGCATGAATACCGCCGGCGGTTTTGGCCAGTATATCCGGGTCCCTGCCGATTGGGTGGTACCCCTGCCCAAGGGCCTTAGCTTGGAACAGAGCATGATCCTCGGTACGGCAGGATTTACGGCTGCCATGTCCGTTAAAGGATTGATTTCAGGGGTGACGCCTGCCCAGGGACCCATTCTTGTGACCGGTGCCACCGGCGGGGTAGGATCCCTGGCCTGCGCCATCCTTATCAAGCTGGAATATACAGTGGATGCAATTTCAGGTAAACCCGATACCCTCTTTCTGGAAGGTTTGGGAGTGAGGGAGGTTATTTCCCGGGACGCCTTTCTGGAAAAAACCGATCCCCCCATTCTCAAACCAAAATGGGCAGGGGTCATCGATACTGTGGGGGGTGATATCCTGGCCACGGCCATAAAGTCCACTGATTACCGGGGGATTGTTACCTGCTGCGGCAATGTGGCCTCCCCAAACCTGCCCATCAATGTCTTCCCCTTTATTTTAAGGGGGGTATCCTTACTCGGTATTGACTCCCAGCATTGCCCCATGCCATTGCGCCAAACTGTCTGGAAGCATCTTTCAACGGACTGGAAACCCGATGCCCTGGAAAGCATGTCCACCCGGGTCAGCCTTGAAGAGCTTAGCCCCAGCATTGGACAAATACTCAAGGGACAGTTAAAAGGCAGAACCCTGGTGGACATGGGGTGAGTCGAGGGAAAACCAATACAGGCCTGGGGTTTTTATATTCCCGGCCGGAAAAAGGTGCTTAACTCTTCAACCCCCTTTTTTACCCCCAGGGCCGACTGGTCCAGGGCCTTTTTTTCATCGGGTGTCAGATCCAGCTGGATGATTTTCTCAATCCCGTTTTTCCCCAGGAGCACGGGAACTCCCAGGAAAACATCCTCATACCCGTATTCTCCCCTTAGATATGCCGATACCGGGACCACTACTTTTTCATCCTTTACAATGGCCTCGACCATTTTGGCAACCGAAGCACCGGGTGCATAAAAGGCAGAGCCCTGTTTAAGAAGGGAGACAATTTCCCCTCCCCCGGTCCGGGTTCGGTCAATCAATCTGTCAATGGTTGACCGGTCCAAAAGCTCATCCACGGGAATACCGCCCACCCGGGTCAATCGAGCCAGGGGGACCATGCTGTCGCCATGGCCGCCCAACACCATTGACATCACATCCCCGGGCCAGACCTTAAGTTCGTCTGCAATAAAATATCTGAATCTTGTGGCATCCAGAATTCCTGCCATGCCAAAAACTTTTTTCAAAGCAAATCCAGACTCCTTCAAGGTGACCATGGCAATAATATCCAGGGGATTGGACACCACAATGACAATGGCATTGGGAGCGTATTCGGCAATGGCCTGGGAGGCCTTTTGGGCAATCCCCACATTAATTTTCATCAAATCCATGCGATCCATTCCCGGTTTTCGCGGGATGCCGGCGGTGATCACCACCACGTCAGAATCGATGATATCCTTGTAATCATTTGTTCCTGAGATATGAACACTGTATTTTCTCATGGGTGCTGCATGGAGATAATCCAGGGCCTTTGCCTGGGGAAGACCTTCCACCACATCCACCATGACGATATCTGCCAAATTTTTTTCAGCGATATAATAAACAGCCGTGGCGCCCACATTACCTGCACCGATTATAGATACCTTATGCATGGTCTGCCTCCTTTATGGTCCGGGCAATCAGGTCTGCGGATTTTCTTAACCCTTCGATCTCTTCATCACTGAGCCTGGGCTGGATAACCTTTGAAATCCCGGCTTTATTCATCACACAGGGAAGAGATAATGCCACATCCTTTATCCCGAATGTGCCGGGAAGAACATGGGAGACCGAAAACAACCGGCCGGTATCCAGACAAATGGCCTCTGCCAGTTCCGCAGCCACGGCCGACGGCCCGTAATAGGCGCTGGCCCGTTCGGCCATGTCAACGATCAGGCGGCCTGCCTGTCTGGTCTCTTCAAATAGCTTTCCCACCTGGTCCGATGAAAAAAAACTGTCCAGGGAAATGCCTGAAACACTGCAATACGACCTTAAAATAATCATATCATCCGTATGCCGCCCAACCACCTGGGCCGATACATTTTCCATGGAAACCTTGAGATCTCTGGCAATGAAATAGCGAAGCCTTGTGGCATCCAGCACACTCCCAAGGCCAACAACCTGATTTGCAGAAAGCCCCGAGGATTTGACAAAAACGCTGGTTAGCAAATCAACCGGTTCGGATACGATAATAACCTTGGTGTCTGGATTTGTAATTTTTGATGCATAGGCGTCAATGATTTTTTTGTTTTCCAAAAAAAGTTCATCCCGCTTCATACCCGATTTTCGAACTGCCCCTGCCGTGATGATGATGATGTCGCAATCAAAAATTTGGTCAGGCCTGTCAGCCCCTGTGATGCTTGTCCGATACCCCCGGATGGGGGCGGCTTCCATCATGTCAAGGGCTTTTCCCTTTGCCAGTCCTTCCAGACAATCATAGAGCATGACATCATCAACCCCTTTTTCAGCCAGAAAAAAGGCCGTGTTGGCGCCCACATTTCCGCTGCCGATAATTCCAATCATGGGACCCTCCTTTACTCGATCTATTATAGGAAACCATATCCGGATATGAAGTTCTGAATCAACTGGAAAAATGCATTATTTTCAAGGTGTATGGACAGAATCCGGAAGTACCGATTAAAAATTGAACCAAAAACTCTCCTGGAAGTCAAGAAATTTAATGGGTTATTTTTTGAGTCAACAACCTCCGGGTATTGACAATCCCCCTGAATTTGGTAGACATGGATATGGGGAAGATCAAAATACCCTCCCTTTTTGTCACCGAATGCTCAATGGATAACCTAATTGTTAGAAATCAACCAATGCGGTTTTGTGTTTATGCGTATTAATAGATAACTATAAGGAGATCGTCATGAGTACACCAAAACATTGCCCGGGGTTTGAAAATTTTCAAAGCCTAAAGTCCTTCACCTGCAGATGCCCAAAATGTGATACCACAAAAGAAATCTTCTCCGATGAATTTGAGAAAGCACACAAATGCGGTAAATGCGGAGAAGAAATTGATTTTACATCCTGCACATATGAAGCAGGATAAGTCTTCTTGCAATTTACTGCCGGGAACTATTTTCCGGCAGTAAATTGATCCTTCCGGTTCTGCCAGGGGCCTTTCAAAATCTACTATTGATCTGACTGTGGTTATTGGGTCTGAATGGGGCTGAAAATATCGTACCTAAACCAGGTTCACAGGGAGGAATCAGATGAAACAGCGGATCACATGGACAATACTCTTTCTCACCATCCTTTTCATGACGGCATGCAGCAGTACAAAACCGGTTGCCCCGTCCACGG
>PIVS01000867.1 GCA_003353855.1 Desulfobacteraceae bacterium | reverse complement strand
AGAAAGGAAAGAGCAGCCTCGCTCATGACGGCATTGGCCACCTGGATAGTGGAGATAACCATTACCGATGTCAGGGAGTTGGGCAGGATATGACGGAACATGATGGTCCATCTGGGCAGCCCGATCACCCGGGCCGCTTCCACATATTCCTTATTTTTCTCCCCCATGACCGATGCCCTGATGGTCCGGGCAAACATTGGCCAATTGGAAAGTCCGATGATAATGGTAAGCAAGGGTACGGCCAGACGTTCAAAACTGCCCAACCCAAAGACCACCTGGAAAATGGCGCTCATGAGAATGGCCATCATGAGATAGGGAAAAGAAAACTGGATATCTGCGATGCGCATGATGACGGCATCGGTTTTCCCCCCCATATATCCGGCCATGAGACCCAGCACCACCCCGATGATACCCTGGATGGCAACGGCGCCAACCCCTATGATAATGGAGGTCCGCAATCCGTAGAACATCGAGGAAAGCATGTCCCGGCCCATGTTATCTGTTCCCAGGGGAAATTCAGATAATCCGTCTTCCATCCACATGGGCGGAATTTCGGAATTCATGATGTCAATACTGGCAGCATCATAGGGATCCATGGGAGAGATCCAGGGTGCTGCAATTGCCAAAAATAGGAATATCACCAGAACAACAAAGCTTGAAATGGCAACCTTGTCCCGTTTAAAAGAGTAGAAAAAATACGATTCTTTAAATTGCTGTAATTTTTTTTTCATTTTGTCCCTGTTATTCGAACGGTGGGATTAATGAATCCATAGAGGATATCCACAACCGTATTGACAAATACAAACAGACAAGCCACCACCACCATGTAAGCGATGAGCAACGACAGGTCCGCCCTGTTTACAGCTTCAAGAAACATGAAGCCCATACCCGGCCACTGGAACACCAACTCCGTCAAAAGCGTAAAGGCAAACATGATACCGACCTGGACCCCAAACACGGTTATCACGGGAAGCAGGGTATTTTTAAAGGCATGAACCATCCAAACCCTTGTGGGAGAAAGCCCCTTGGCCCAGGCATATTTGATATATTCGGTTTCCAATACTTCCATCATCTCCGACCTGATCAAACGGATAAACAAGGGCAGCATCAGGGTGGATAAAGAGATACAGGGAAGAATCAAATGTTTGAGCCCGTCAATGGTGAGAAAACCGGTATTCCAATATCCGTTGCCGAAAATATCCACGGTTTCCCCCCTGCCATAGGAGGGCAGCACCTGCCAGTGGACCGCAAAAAGATAGATTAGAAGAATGGCCGTTAAAAATACGGGCATGGAAACCCCCAGAGTGGAAAAACCCATGGTAAACCTGGATAACAAACTCCTGGGCCGCAATGCGCAATAGACCCCAAGGGGCAGGGAAATCACCATGATGATCAGGGCAGTGCCGAAGACCAGCTCAATGGTGGCCGGGGCGTGTTTGCCAATAACCTCAAGGTTGGGTTTGTTGTACAGGAAAGACCTTCC
>PIVS01000302.1 GCA_003353855.1 Desulfobacteraceae bacterium | reverse complement strand
CTCCAACGGAAGCATATCAATACAAAGGTCACCCAGGTACTTGAACAGCTTGATTTGATCCAACTAAAAGACCGGAATCCGGCCACCCTTTCCGGCGGTGAAAAAAGAAAACTGGCCATCGCCGGCATCCTGGTCATGGATCCTGAAATCATTATATTTGACGAACCCTTTGCCAACCTGGACCACCCCGGCACTCAATCTCTTTTAGCCACTATTTCAGACCTGCATAAAAACGGCCAGACAATCATAATGGCCACCCATGACGTGGAAACCCTTATGGGATCAGCCTCCCGCATGCTCATCCTGGCAAAGGGCCAGATAAGGGAAGACGGATCTATTACAGATCTGGCAAAAAAACTTGAATCCTACGGGGTAAAAGAACCCTGTACCTGTAGAACAAAGATAAACTCCCCCCCATGGCAGCCATGAACCCCTTTATTTTCAGACCGGGCAACTCAATCCTGCACTGCCTGGATACCAGGTGCAAATTTTTTATGGTCTGCATGATGAGCCTTGCCCTGTTAAAAGCAGGTTTTATCACCTGTTTCATCTGCCTTGGGATTCTTATTTTTTTTCTAAAACAGATCAGGCTTAGGGTGGGGGAAACCTTGAAACAACTAAGATATTTTATCTTGCTTCTGGTCTTCATCCTCCTTACCCGGGCCCTGACAATTCCCGGGGATCCCATTGTTTCCCTGCATGGAATGACAATAAGCGCCCAGGGTATTTACCAGGGAAGCCTTATTGCCCTCCGCTTTTTTCTGGTCATGGTCACAGGACTTATCTTTTCCGCCACCACCCGGCCTGCCAGCCTGAAAAACGCTGCCCAATGGTATTTAAAACCGATTCCCCTGGTGCCTGAAAAACGGATGGCCATCATGATAAGCCTTGCCCTGCGTTTTTTGCCCCTTATTCTTCAGCAGGCCCAGGAAACCCGGAATGCCATTCACTCCCGGTGTGGAAACCTTCAAAAAAATCCTGTCAAACGATTTATCCGCTTGACACTACCCCTTTTAAAAAAGGCTTTTCTATCCGCCGATCACCTCACCCTTGCCATGGAATCCAGGTGTTATTGTGAAGATCGCACGGAGCCTGAATTTGATCCCAGCGGCAAGGAGGCTATTTTCATCATCGCAAGCCTTGGATTCTGGGTTTTCACCCTGATTTAGCCAATTGATCCAGGACCAGATTTTTTTTCAACCCTTGTGCCATCTGTGTCATTGGCACCCCCTGAATATAGCTGTCAAGCCGGGTGACAAATTTACTGTGGGGCCTGTTTCTTCGGTAGGCCGGCTGCCTCGGGGGATGGTGCAAATATTTTTCCATGAGAGATAGATCCGGGGAAACCAGGATGGCGGCGGAATAATACCCAAAACCCTTGGTCCGGTAAAAACTTGCGCCGCCAACCTTTCGGTTGTCCAACACAAGATCTGAAATTCCATCCTGGTAGAGGCCTGTCAGGCCCATGGAGTTGAATCCCCGGATCAACAGGTCATTGCATTGGTTGAAAAGAGACTGGATCCCGGAAAACCCCTGGGCCGGAAAGGCAATGGATACGATGAGGTTGCCAGGATCAAGAAAGACGGAACACCCCCCACCCATGCGCCGATAAACGGGGATCTTGTCTTCTCTGCAAAAGGGCAGCCTGATCTCCTCGGAAAGATTGCTTCCCTGGCCTGCCACAACCGCTTTAAAGGGAAAGGGATATATCTTGAATTTTGGCAGATTTGATCTTTTCACCCATTCAAGAAGATCCACGTCAAAGTAAAAGGAAGGAACAGGTGAGGTTAAATGATCCGGCATCACTTGGCCTTTTGGATCTTTTTGGGCAAATGAACCGATCCTCCAGGAGCCATTTCAACAGCCGTCATTTCAGCAGCTTCCATGATGGCTTCGGAAAATGTGGGGTGGGGATGAATACTGACGATAAGATCTTCCAGGCAGGCCCCCATTTCAATGGCCAGGGTTCCTTCGGCAATCAATTCAGAGGCATGTTCTCCCACAATCCCCACCCCCAATACCAGCTGGGTATCGGGCTGGGCAATAATCTTGACAAAACCCTTAAATTTTCCGGCACTTCTGGCCCGGCCCAGGGCGGTGAGGGGGAATTTACCAACCTTAACAGGGATGCCCCTGGCACTGGCTTCATCTTCAGTGAGCCCGGTCCAGGCAATCTCCGGGCTGGTGAAAAACACGGCGGGAACCGCCACATTATCAAAGACAGACAATTGTCCGGCAATTACCTCGGCGGCCACCTTGCCCTCCCTTGCAGCCTTGTGGGCCAGGGCAGGCCCCTGGGTAACATCCCCCACGGCAAAGATGCGGGGAAGGGATGTCCGGCATTGATCATCGGTTAAGATCAAACCTTTATCGTCCATTTTTAAATCCAGGCTCCCAAGTCCCAAATCATCGGTGTTGGGCCGTCTTCCCGTAGCCGCCAAGACCCGGCTAAAGGTTTGCTCCATGGATTTGCCCCGGGTTTCAATCTCCACCCTGAAGCCGGCCGGAACCTGTTGGATCCTCTTTACCCTGGAATCCGTATGGATGGCGGCAAATTGTTTTTTACACTCTTTGACCACCACATCTACCAGATCCTTGTCAGCACCGGATAAAAGCTTTTGACTGAATTCCACCAGGGTGACCCGGCTGCCAAGGCCGGCATAGGCCTGGCCGATTTCAAGGCCAATATACCCTCCGCCGATGACAAGCAAAGATTCCGGAATCTCGGTCACCGCCAGGGCTTTTGCCGAGGTCCAGATAGCCATAGCTTCAGTGCCGGGCACCTCACCAATACCGGGCGAATCCCCTGCCGCCAAATCCCCAGAATCGGACAATTCCATGGCAACGGGCAATTCATTGATCCGGGAACCGGTTGCAATGATTGCATGGTTAAATCGGATGATGGTATTGGCACCCTCGACATAGACCCTATCCCTGCCAATGAACCGGGCATGGCCCTGAATCACTTCTATTTCCCTGCTCCTGACCAATTGTTCAACCCCCGAGGACAAACTTTTTACCACCGAATGGATATAGCGCCCAAGGGTGGGAGGGTCAAATTCAATCCCTTTGTGGACCAGTCCCATCCGGCCGGCCTCTTTTATATTGTTGGCAATGCCCACAACATGGATCAGGGTTTTGGAAGGGATACACCCTTGGGTCAGGCAGACCCCTCCAAGGCGGGGGCAAGATTCCACCAGCATAACTTCTTTTCCCAGGTCGGCGGCATGGATGGCGGCGGTATACCCGCCGGGACCACCTCCCAAAACCAGGACATCAATTTCATATATCAATTCTCCAACAACCATTGATATTCTCCTTTTTGAGGACCAGTTCTGATCCATGGTAATGCCAATCTATGGTTAAATCCGGGTCATGAATATCATGGGATCTTCCAGCATCTCTTTCAGACCCCCTACAAACCTGGCTGCCTTGGCACCGTCGGCTACTCTGTGGTCAAAACAGAGGGTGACCGGCAAAATTTTTCGGATAACAACTGCATCTGTCCCGATCCTATCATCTTTGGTCCCATCCTCTTTTACCACGGGCTTTTTCTCCACCCGTCCCATCCCCAGAATTGCAGATTCAGGCATATTGATAATGGGAAGCACATGGGTACCGCCAATGGCCCCCACATTTGTTACAGTAAAAGTGCCGCCTGTCATTTCAGCCTTGGTAATACTGCCCTCTTTTCCCTTGTCAGCAAGATACCCAATGCGATAACCCAGGGCCATAAGACTCTGCCGGTCTGCATCTTTGATTACCGGAACCACAAGCCCCCTGGGAGTCTGGGCGGCAAATCCAATATTATAATATCGCTTAAACACAATCTCCATTAGATCCGTGTCAACACTGGCATTAAATTCCGGGTAAGCTTTGAGCAAAGAGGGAAGCGCCTTGATCACAAAGGACAGCAGGGTCAATTTCCCCTTGTTCCCCTGTTTGCTGTTATGGACATATCGAATCTCTTCCACCTTGGTCACATCAATCTCATCCATATGGGCCACATGGGGCATAAGAAGGGCGGCAGACACGGTTTTAATTGCCGTTTTTTTCCTCAGGGAGCGGATGGGGTGTCTCTCAACAGGACCCTGGGCTGCAAAATCAGGCAATGCCCCCATCTCCATGAAGGGAATCCCCCCTAAACTGCCCCCAACAGGAGGTTTTTCAGACTCCAGGGAAGGCGTGAAAGAAGATCGGGATATCCGGGGTGTAATGGATGAAGTTTCCAACCCAGTAACCTGAAGATCTTCCCGGATCACCCGTCCGCCGGGTCCGGTGCCAATGAGATCGTTGATATCAATTCCCATCTCCCTGGCCAGACGCCGGGTGGCAGGAGCAGCAACGGCCCTGGGCCTGGTCCTGGCTTTGAAATTGGTATCGTCTGGTTTTACATCGTCTGGTTTTACATCATTTATGACCACCAGCACCCTATTGACAGGAATGGTATCACCTGGTTCCGCCTCAACAGTTGCAATGATGCCGGTTCGAGGTGAGGGAATGGTTACGGCAGCCTTGTCTGTTTCAATATCGCAGAGGGGATCATCCTCTTTAATGGAATCGCCTTCATTGACATACCATTTAAGCAACTCGCCCTCATATATTCCTTCTCCTAAATCCGGAAGTCTGAATTCAAACATGGTCTCCTCCTAAAACATGAGTGTTTCAAGAATGGCCCGGCAAATTTTTGACTGGGAGGGCAGATACAATTGTTCCCTGGCGAACAGGGGCATGATCACATCGTACATGGTCACACGACCCACCGGGGCTTCCAAAAACATCAAAGCCTTATCATTAATCTGGGCAATAATTTCCGAAGCAGGACCAAATGATCTCTGGGCTTCCTGGATGATGACGCACCGGCCGGTTTTTTTGATGGAGGTGATAATGGTGTGAACATCCATGGGCGAAATGGTCAATAGATCAATGACCTCGGGGTGAAATTTTGTTTTAATTTTCAGGTCGGATATTGCCCTGAGGGTATCGTACATCATGGCCCCCCAGGAAATGACAGTGATATCCTCCCCCTCTTCCAGAACCCGGGCTTTTCCAATGGCAACCCCTTGGAGATCAGGGTCAACCGTTTCCTTAAAGGAGCGATAGGAACGCTTGGGTTCCATGAACACCACGGGATCAGGGTCTTCAATGGCTGCTTTAAGCAGGGGACCGGCATTGGACGGACAAGAGGGAATAACCACTTTAATCCCGGCGGTATGGGCAAAATAAACTTCCTTGCTTTCGGAATGGTGTTCCAGGGCTCTGACACCGCCGCCATAGGGCATCCTCACCACCAAAGGAACAGAAAACTGTCCCCGGGACCGGGTCCGCATCCTTCCTGCATTGCCCTCCAGCTGGTGCATCATAAGATAGGAAAACCCTGAAAACTGCATTTCCACCACCGGCCTCAGGCCCGCAACGGCCATGCCGATGGCCGTACCCAGTATAGCGGATTCGGCAATGGGGGTGTCCATAACCCTTTTTCGACCAAATTTTTCATACAACCCGTCTGTGACCCGGAACACCCCGCCGTTCACCCCCACATCTTCTCCCATTATCAAAACCCTGTCATCCTCATCCATAACCTTGTGAAGGGTGGTGTTCAAGGATTGCACCATATTGATTTTGCCCGTTTTAATTATATCTGGTTTTTTTTTATCCATCCTCCCCCTCCCTTTCCATTGCCTCCAAAAATTCGGCCCGCTGTTCTTCAATGATATCAACAGGGCTGCCAAACAGGTAATCAAAGGGGGCATCAGCCTTGACCTCTCTTCCGGATTCAAATTCCGCCACGGTTTTATCAATTTCCTGCTTGATCTGAACTTCCATCTCCCCTTGCCTGGTATTATCCCAGATGCCTTTTTGGGTCAGATAGGTTTGAAACCGTTTCAGGGGATCCTTGTCTTCCCATTGGGCCACCTCTTCCTCCTTCCGGTACCGGGTGGGATCATCCGCTGTGGTGTGCATGAGCATGCGATAGGTAACCGCCTCTATAAGGGTCGGCCCACC
>PIVS01000301.1 GCA_003353855.1 Desulfobacteraceae bacterium | reverse complement strand
GCCGTCGTACCATAGGAAGACTGAAAAATATTGATCCCCTTATATCTCAAGGGCTGGTTCACCCGAATATCCTTGGTAAAACTTTCCTTCCCGTTTTCAATAATGGTCAGATTGGACCGGAACTCCTCGGGAGCACCCGTATCATAGAACAGAACCTCAAAATCATTGCATTGAATGGAAAATGGGAGTTTGACCGGTGTCCTTGCTTTGGTGGTAAAAAGGGTGTCGGCCTTGGCTCCTTCGTCCAGTCTCAGGTTTGCCTTGAAACCGAAAACAGCACCGATCAATGCCCCGACCACCAGCAGGATAATACTGGCATGGACCACATATACGCCAATGCGGGACCACCTTCCTTTTTCAGCATACATGACACAGCCATTTTCGGTTTCCTCATACAGGACCTTGCCCACTTTTTTGGATAGAGTCGCCTTGTACTCGCTTGCCAGCGCATTAAACTCCATGCCTGAGGCAAAGGTCTCCCTGTTTTTAAGTTTTCGAAACCTATCCGGATTAAAGGAAATTTTTTTAGGAAAAATAGTTTTCCAGGTCAAGGAGAGCCTGTCAATTGAACAGACAATAATATTAATGCAAAGGAGAAGCAGCAGAAAAAGAAACCACCAGGCATGGTACATATCGTCAAGTTTCAACACCTGGATCAGGTTGTAAAATCCTTTCCCGTACAGGTTTACATATTGCTGGGGTGATCCGTTCTGGAGGACAATGGTTCCGATTATGGATGTGGTTGCCAGAAGCACCAATGTATAAACGGTTAATTTAACCGAACAAAAAAACATCCATATTTGGTTGGGCATACTTTCATTTTTTTTCAAAGTTTTTCTTCCACTAAAAATTTATTTGTTACGGCAAAGCCTTTGTTCCAATAAAACGGCAACATTTGAGGCGTGGTCAAGGGTCAGTGCCATGGCCTCTTTGATAACATCAATGGGCCCCACAACAATAGCCTTTTTTCTTGCCCTCGTCACCCCGGTATACAGCAGTTGCCGTGTGATAATGGGGGACAATTTTTCAGGGGATAATGATCAAAACCGAATCGAATTCCGACCCCTGACTTTTATGGATAGTTACGGCAAAGGCAGTATCATGGGCCGGAAGATCCAGATACCGATATTACCTGATATTACCCGTGGAATCCCTGAATCCCGCCTTGACAACCTTGTTCTCTTCATGGACAATCCCTGTGTCTCCGTTAAAAAGCCCCCTGTTATAGTCATTTGAACTAATCATCACAATCTTTTTAAAAAATTGATCCGTTATATCAAAATTAGGTTGGGACCGCAAAATCTTTTCACAAAGATGATTAATTTGTAATGTTCCTGCTTCCCCTTTGTTATGGGCACATAAGAATCCTAAAATTGTCCAGAGTGTCCAGTCCTTTCAAAAGGCCGGCCTGCTCTGCCAAAGGGGCATATCCCCTGACAATATATTTTTCAATAATCCTATCAAGGGGCCCATTTTTCCCGGTATCTTCAAACTCAATATCCGTATATTGGGCACTATATTAGGATGGTTTCCATTGTACTGACATTATTTTGGTTAATGGCTATAGCCAAATTTTCAATACCTGTTTTCCCCTTTGACCTGAAATTATACTCCAGAAAAACCAAATGGGAACCCAGCCCCTTTACCCGGCAGATATCATTAAATACAGCCCCTGCCTGCACCGGAGACAACTGATTTTTATCCCCCAGCAGGATCACCCAGCCTTGTCATCAAGGCGATATCAATCATGGATGCCCCATCCACAATCACCACATCAACATTTAAGGGGTTCTTTTTTGTATAAAAAAAACCCCTTCGATCTTTTAATGGTTTTAATACCGAATGAATGGTAGGGCCGTCCTTAAGCCTGGAGGCGGCCTTTCCCGTAGGCGCCATTGATATGATTCTTGGCAGGGAAATTTCGCTGAATTGGGCATATAGACCCAGAAGTCTCTCAATCATTGTGGTGATATATGTTTTCCCGGTACCAGGGCCGCCTGAAATCACCACAAAGTTATTGGCCAACACTTTTTTTAACAGCCTCTTTCTGTTTTTCTATCTGATCCTGATTCTGCCCGGAAAAGAGAGGGTCCAGGCGTTTGCAGACAAACGCATCATCAATTGGCCCGGGCCCTTGACACCAATGCGCAGGAGGCAAGGACCAGAGACATTGTTTCATGGAACGTATGACCCATTGTTTTTGCAAAATATTAATCCAAATGGGAAACAAGCTGAAGGTCGTGTAAAATGGTAAGATCAAGTTTTAATTGTTGTCTCATATTTTTGTCCCCAGTGGTAAAATTCTGGACTTTTGTACCAGCCTTTGTTGGAAAAATAAAGATCTGTCTTGGGCAGGTTGCCCAAGGGGTGCCATATTCCTGTATTACATCCGGTAATTGTCCTTGATTCATTCCACCAGATTTACTACCATCTATGCCCATGACGGATCTGCCATACCGGCTTCATATTTAACCCTAGCACCGGCTCAATACAAATTATGACCACCCTGAAACTTAAGCTTCTTTTTACGGATAGAAAACAGATTATCGAAGACATTACAAAGGTCATCAGCATCAATGATCTGAATATCATTTCCATGGAAGTGGAGAATAAAGACCATCAGACACAGGTCTACACGGAGACCCGAAGTTCTGGCAATTCTCCTTCCCCCGGAAAAATCATTGAAAGTCTTGACCAAATCCCGAATCTCATTGCCATTTCCCGTATAAATTCCATGCCACTTGAAATCAGGGAAAAACGGCTGAAAGTTATCCTGGACAGTACAAGCGACGGTATTATCGCTATCGACAAGAACCAATATATCACCTTTATTAACCCAGTGGCAAAAGAAATGTACGGATGGGATCTGCCAAAGTTAACAGGAAAAAAAATCACAGATCTTCCCATGGAAAACATGGATCTGCTTGACTGTCTTAATGGCAAGTCCTTCCATAATAGAAAACGCAATGTCATAACCCCAAAGGGACGATTTCAATTTTTTTCCGCGGGTATCCCCATCAGGGACAGCACGGGGGTGATAACCGATGCCATTGAAATCATGCGGGATATGAAACAAATAAAAGCATTGGTCAATGAGGTAACCTCCCCGTCCCAGTTTACCTTCAGTGATATCATCGGCACCAGCGCCCCCCTTATGGATGCGATTTCCTTTGCCCAGAAGATTGCTGTTACCGCCTCGATTGTTTCCATCCGGGGGGAAAGTGGAACCGGCAAAGAAATGTTTGCCAAGGCTATCCATACCCAAAGCAAACGATCGGGAAAATTTGTGGCAGTCAATTGTGCAGCCCTGCCCGAATCACTTTTGGAAAGTGAGTTATTCGGTTATGAAAAAGGAACCTTTACCGGTGCAAAACAAAATGGAAAACAAGGACTCTTTGAAATTGCAGATAGAGGGACCCTGTTCCTGGATGAAATTGCTGACATGCCCCTTGGCGCCCAGGCAAAAATCCTTAGGGTGATCCAGGAAAAAAGCGTCAGACGAATCGGCGGAATCCTGGAGATACCTGTGGATACGAGAATCATCACAGCCACAAGCCAACCCATCGAACAAATGATCCAAGAGAACAAATTCAGGGAAGATCTCTACTACAGGATCAATGTACTCCCCATTCATATCCCCCCTTTAAAAAATCGGCACCAGGACATCCAGGCTCTTACGGATCATTTCTTATCACGAATCGCCAAACAGCTGGGAAGCATCCCGAAAAAATTATCCAAAGATGCCATGGACAAATTAGTCGACCACAACTGGCCGGGAAACGTCAGGGAATTGAAAAATGTGATTGAACGGGGATCAATTATTTCCGATAGGGACATAATTGATGCCAATGCCATCCTGTTCGGCCATGAAATTGAGAAGAGGATCAGGGAGTTACGCTCATCCCCCCCTGATTTGCAATCCTATTCCCTAAAAGATAAAGTGGGTAAATTTGAAAAGAAGGTACTTGAATCTGCCCTGACTCGATACCCTAGCATCCGCAAGAGTGCCAGGGCTCTGAAAATATCCCACACCGCCATGCTCAATAAAATTAAAAAGTACGGGATCTCAATAAAAGATCTTCCCCGGGCCCATTAAACAATAATGGCGTCACCGGAGAAATGTATCCTTTTTTCTCCGGAGAAATGTATCCTTTTTTCTCCGGATACATTTCTCCGATCCCGGATCTTCCGACGATTACTCTTAAAGGACAGGCTGACAATGACCCCATCCCGCACATCTTTCCGCCTGTCATAAGAGGACTTACGTCTGTCTCTTTTCAGTTTCTTTCCAACGCTCTTCCTTCGCCCGGAAAAACCGCCTATCTCCCTGGGAGAATCGACAACCTCGTTTCTGACAGGCAATATTTTATAGTCAAATACCATGATATTTTCCAAGTGTTTTAAAGTTACTCTTTCACCCTCAATATGCTTATGGTATCGTCATTTGAAACATACGACTTTAATTATTTTTTGGTTCTATCATCAATATACTGGTGGATTCTCAAAAAGGGGATATAGAGGGAATCCGATGTCTCTATATGGTCGACGAGCCAATCCCGCAGCTCCAGTATTGCTTCCAGTGTCAGGTTGTTGACATCTTCGGCTATCTCTCTTCGCAAACTGATAGAACTTCGTATGAATTGGCGATGGGCCTTGGCATGGCTGTCAAAATCAGGATACCTTCTTTTCCTCAAGATTTTTTCTTCCCGGGAAAAATAGAGCTTGCTGAAATCATTGATATCGGAAATCAAACTGGTATATGCCTTAGCATCCGAGCTCATATTTTTCATATCAATGAGTTCATTAAACATCTCTAACATCTTTTTCTGAAAATTATCGATTTCCTCAACATCAACACTGTATTTGGGGTCCCATTCTATTTTTTTTTCTATCTCTGTCATTTTTATCTCCTTTAACCGTTTCTTTTTTTACCAATCAACAAGGTTCCCAAAACAGCTATGGAAATTATCACAGCTGTGACAACAGTAAATTTCAATCCATTACTTCCATATCGTGGGTAAATAATAAAGGGAACCAAGTATGTATATAAAAACATGTGAAAAATACCAATACCTACAATTCGAATCCATGCTTTTTTCATTCAAGCCTCGCAAGAAGCCTGGCATGGATATTATCAAACCCACCGTTTGACATGATCAAAACAAGATCATTCTCTCTCAATTGGGGGATCAGGTAGTCAAGCACACCATCCGGTGTTTCAAAATGAACTGCGTCTCCCCCCTTCCTGTTAATATCAGCCACCAATTGTTCCGGGGAAAATCGCTGATCCTGGGGAATGTTTTTCTTTAGGCAGGGGTTGCAGATTAAGGTCTTGTCTGCAGCACTAAAAGCCTCTGGATAAGTTTGCTGAAAAAAATGGCGCATACTGGTATTAGTTCTGGGTTCAAACACGGCAATAACCCTTCCATTTTCATAAAAAGGCTTTACCGCGGCCAGGGTTTCCCTCACCGCCGACGGGTGATGGGCAAAATCATCCATGATGGTTATACCCCGCCTTATACCACGAATTTCCTGGCGCCGTTTTACCCCGGAAAATGTGGCAAGGGCTTTTTGTACTATGGTATCGGAAATATCCAATTGTCTTGCCGCTGCAACACAGGCCAGGGTATTCATCAGATTATGCCGACCCACAAGCCCTGTTTCAATACAAAAATCCATGTCAGGTCCCAGAATCCTGGCCAGGGTTTTGGCGGCTTTTTGAGTATGGTCTGAAAAAAACCAGTCCCCGCCCCGGCCATAGGTTTCAACCTTTGCCGTACAACCCTCAAGTATCTGGCTTAGGTCTTGATTTTCAATGCAGGCAATAATATGGCTGTTGGGCTCAATTTTTCGGACAAAATTAGAAAATATTTCCCTGATATGGTCAATATCCCTAAAAATATCGGCATGATCAAACTCCACCCCGGTCATGATGGTGATATAGGGATCATAGTGCATGAACTTGGGGCCTTTATCAAAAAAAGCAGTATCATATTCATCCCCTTCTATGACCAT
>PIVS01000300.1 GCA_003353855.1 Desulfobacteraceae bacterium | reverse complement strand
GGAGAAAAAGTATACCCATTGGGGCTGTCACGGCTCTCATCCCTGGTGCCCAAAGAGATTAAAAAACAGGTGCTGGATATGAACATCTGCCTGGATCCCTGGACCGATTTAAAAGAGAGATTGGATACCTTTGCCCCGGATGTGGTGGCCCTCTCCTTTCGCAACCTGGATCCCCTGGCAGGCCACCAGACCTCCTATCTGTCCTCTTTGAAAACCGCGGCAATTCTGGTCCGAACCCTGACTCCAAAGGCACGTATCCTGGCCGGAGGTCCTGCCTTTTCCCTGTTTGGGAAACGACTCATGACAGAGGTTAAAGAGATTGACATCGGCCTTGCCGGAGAAGGCGAATTGATCTTTCCCAGATTGATTACCTCAGATATTATTCCCGACCAGATCCCGGGTATTCTGTGGAGAAAAGACACCCAAGTGGTTGCCAATGCACCTGGCCCTAAAATATCCATGGATGATATTCCTCCCATGGATGTAAACGCCTTTTGTCCAAACGATTATGCCAAGGCCAACACCTATGTGGCAGTCATGGGCATTGAAGGTAAAAGAGGGTGTGATCTCTGGTGCGGGTATTGCCTCTACCCCTTTCTGGGGGGAACCTGTATGCGGCTGCGACCCCCTTCTAAAATCGTGGATGAAATGGAGATGCTCAACAAAAAGTTCGGCATCCAGCTCTTCCATTTCACCGATTCAGTAGTTAACCGCCCTTCCGACCACTTTGAACAGCTCTGCTGCGAACTGATTAATAGGAAACTTTCGATCACCTGGACCGGTTTTTTCAGGGAAAACAGCCTCACCCGACACAACCTTACACTGGCGCTTAAAGCCGGGCTCACAGCCATTTACTTTTCCGGTGATGCCCTTACAAGACGCGGCCTGGGACTGCTGAATAAAAAACTGACCCCCGAAGATATTCTTTCTGCATCCAGGCTGACCGCTGAAAACAAGATCCTGACCATTTGTCATTTTCTGGTCAACCTGCCCGGTGAAAATAATGAAGAGATCAAAGAAGCCAGGGGGATGCTGGATCAGCTTCTTAGTATCCATTCTCCTGCCGGAAACCTGGGGGCAGTTATTTTCAACCATGTGAGACTCTATCCCGGAGCGCCTTTGACCCAGCGTCTCATCCGGTCGGGAGAGCTTGATCCCAATACAGATCTTGTGTACCCTGTGTACCACAACCCTGAAAAGCACGCCCATATCCTCCATGAATTTGAAGCCCGATGCCATTGTGCCGGGGTCTTTTCCAGACTGGAGCTTGGGTCCAGTTCCCCTGAATTTAAACCCCCTATTATTAAAGAGATGGCAAAATGAAAATAGTTGTCCTGGAACATCCGAGAATCCCTTCGAAAAAGCGATTCAATGATATTGCCAACACCCCGTTGTGGTCCTGTTTAATGGGGGGCTACGCCGCAGCAGCCCTTGAACAAAATGAATTTGACACGATTTTTCTGGATCATGCACTTCCCGGAGCCTCCTTTAATACAGCAACAACTCAAATCCTTGATCTTGATCCAAATCTTTTATGTGTCAATGCCGTCTATTTCTGGGAACACACCCCGGCATTGTTCGAATTTTTCACCACCTTGAAGCGGCAGGGATTTTCAGGCCATATTAATTTATTCGGGTTTTTCCCCTCCCTGGTTTATAGAGAAATTTTACACCAAGGTGACCAGGTGGACTCCATTGCCGTGGGAGAGTTTGAAAACACCCTTGTGGAACTTGCCCAGGCCCTTAGTAAAAACGCGCCCCCTAGCAAAGACCAGGCCCTTGAAAAGATTGAAGGCCTTGCTCTAAAGTCCTATTCCAGCAATGAGCCTCACATACGAAGGCCTGCAAAAAATCCGGACCTGTTCCCATTTCCCAAAAGAGGCTCCCTTGAAGGAACTGCCACCATCCTGGCCAGCCGGGGGTGCTACAACCATTGCAGTTTTTGCCCGGTTCCCTCCTTTTACAACCAGGGAAGCATGTGGAAAGGCAGGTCTCCTGAAAATATTGCAAGGGAGGTACAGGGGCTTGTGAACCAGGGGGTAAAAGATTTTTATTTTGTGGATCCTAACTTCATCGGGCCGGGGAAATCCGGGAAGAAACGAATCATGAAACTAATGGACCTTTTAAAGCCCATGGATATAAAATTCGGAATGGAGACAAGGCCCCAGGATCTGGATGACGCAATCCTTGAAAAGCTCGTAGCTTCCGGATTTGAAAGCCTTCTCATGGGAGTGGAAAGCGGTTCCACCTCCGTCTTGAACCAGATCAACAAAAGCTCGGGAGCAACCGTTTCCTCCCGGGCCATTTCTTTGTGCCGAAAGCACGGGGTTGAACCGGAAATCGGATTTCTCATGTTTGTCCCGGGCAGCTGCATTGATGACCTTTTGGAAAACATGAATTTTCTAATGGAAAACAATCTGCTGGACCGTCTGGACCGAACGGCAAACCTGTTAAGCCACACCCAGATCGTCCTTGCCGGGACCTCGGGATATGAAGGGTTTAAAAAAGAAAACCGCCTCATTGAGACGGGGATTTTCGGATTTGAGGCCGATGTGACCTTTTCAGATCCAAAGGTCAAATGGGCGGCTACACTGATCACCTTCGCCTGCCACACCATTTTAAAAAGCATGTCTGACAGCAAATCCCCCATATTCTGGAAGGATGAAAATAAAAAAATCAGTCAAACAGCCAATGGTTTTCTGGTGGAGCTTAGTTTCAATCTCCTCTCCCATGCAAAAAACCATTCCGAACATAAGATAAAGCCGGAACTTATCCCAAGAAAAAAAGAAATTCTGGATCAGATCAACACCCTACTCACACGAGGGGTTACAAGGGCTGTTCCTCCCTCTTAAAGCCGGTAATCACGGCGTGGCACCGGCACAATCCAGACTCTTTCCATAGGGCGAGTATGCGATAATAATAGGCTATATCTCAAATTACTATCTCAAATTACTATCTCAAATAAAAATACTTGATTCTCCCGTTGGGAGTCTGGTAAAAAAGGCTTCATGAAATCAAAAAGACAATATACAACTCTGTTGGTTGAGGAATTAAAAGATAAGTGATGAAAGAACTAATAGTGGATATCATGCCCTCCCATGATCTCACCTTAACCTGGGAAAATGCCGGAGAACGGCTGGGAAAAAAGCAGCAGGCATTAAACCTGGAAATTCATAATCTATACAATGAAAATGATAAAAAATGGCTGCTTTTCCTGGGCTGTTCCGACAATAAAATATCCCTGTCACCTTCCCTTAGCTTCTGGAGGGATCTGGCACAAAATTTTCTGGAAAAACTCAAACGATATCCTGACATTGAAGAAATTCGCCACAGGGCAAAAATTGATTTTCTTGCAGATGAACTTGATACCCTGATTGATGCAGCCCCCCTTATGATCGGCAGGGAGTATCTGGATAAGACGTTTTTGTCCGGTATTTGGAAAGAGGTGAACCAGTTTTTTTCCCGGGAAATTGAAAAATCGCCCGGGAGCGTAAAAAATTTTTTCCATGAATTCAGCCCCCATATCCATTTGGCCGGCAGGGTCTTTTTCCATCTTGTGGAAAGCAAGGATGAAAATTTTCCCTTCCAGTTCCTTGCAACCTATGCCACCAAATCGGAAAATTCTCAAAAACACCACCCCCTCCACTATGCCCTGGAAGAGTACCGGGATCAACAAGACCAATTATTGGAGCTGCTCACCACGGTTCATGCCGCTTCAAAAAACAGTTACCTGTTAAAAGAACTGCTTGATACAGGAGAATTGTTTCACCACCTTGCCTGGGACACAAAAGAGGCCTACGACTTCCTCCAGCAGCTCCCTGCCTTTGAGCATAGCGGCATCATCTGCCGTATTCCGGACTGGTGGAAAAAAAAAAGTTCAAAGCCAATCGTTAAAATCAGCCTTGGCACCAACCAACCCTCCTTGGTCGGGATGAATGCCCTGCTTGATTTCCAGGCTGATATCCTCATCGGCGATGATCCCATCACCCTGGAAGAGGCAAAAGAACTCCTTGCCCAGACCAGCGGACTTGCCAGGATCAAAAACCGCTGGATCGAAGTGGATAAAGAGAGGCTGCAAAACCTCCTCAATGCCTATGAAAAAGCCGTGGACCTGAAAAACGACACCGGCCTTACCATCAAAGAAGCCCTTCAATGGCAGCTTCACCCTGAAAGGTTCTCTTCTTCGGCAAATGAAACAGATCTGGAGATATCAAACGGAGAATGGCTTGAAAGCGTTATCCAAAAACTAAACCAGCCTGACCTTGTGACCTGTGCAGATCCTGGAAAAGATTTTTCAGCAATACTCCGGCACTATCAGCAAACGGGATTAAACTGGCTTTCATTTCTCGATTCCATTGGATTTGGAGCATGCCTTGCCGATGACATGGGTCTTGGCAAGACAATCCAGATCTTGGGATTTTTAAGCATTTTAAGGACTAAAGAACCCGATAAAACATCCTTGCTCATTATTCCGGCATCCCTTATCTCAAACTGGGAAAATGAAATTAAACAGTTTTTGCCTAACCTGAAATATCATATTGCCCATCCAGGATACATACAAAAGAAACCAGGACAAAAGCCCGCGCAAAAACCGGACCTGACAAATTTTAATCTTGTCATAACCACCTATGCCATGGCCCAGCGACATAAATGGATGGAGGATGTCCAATGGAGATGCCTGATACTCGATGAGGCCCAGGCCATAAAAAATCCAGCCACAAAACAGTCAAAACAGGTCAAAAAACTCAAAGCTGCGACAAAAATCACCATGACAGGCACTCCCATAGAAAACAGCCTGTTGGATCTCTGGTCTTTATTTGATTTTTTAAATCCCGGCCTATTGGGAAGTGTTAAAGAATTTAAAGCCTTTTCAACCCGATTAAAAAAAGAGCCCACAAGATACAAGCAGCTAAAAAAAGTTATCTCCCCATTTATCCTCAGGCGGATGAAAACGGACAAGACTATTGCCCCTGATCTTCCGGAAAAAGTGGAGATGAAAACCTTTCCTCAACTTAGCAAAAGGCAGGTGGTGCTTTACACAGACTTTGTTAAACAATTGGAAATCAAACTTTTTGAAACCGGTCAGGATATCCAGAGAAAAGGGCTTATACTCTCCTCCCTGATAAAATTCAAACAGATATGCAACCATCCGGATCAATACCTTGGAACCGGAGAATTTGATCCCAAAGAAAGCGGAAAGTTTATCCGCCTGGGAGAGCTGTGCGAAACTATCTATGCCAAGCGGGAACGGGTGCTGGTTTTTACCCAGTTCAAAGAGATGACAGACCCCATTGCCAGATTTCTTGAAACTATTTTCCATCACCAGGGAAGCATTATTCATGGCAGCCTTGGTGTCAAAAAAAGAAAAGAAGCAATTGAACAATTCCAGGATAAAAAGTATATACCCTTTATGGTGCTCTCGTTAAAGGCCGGCGGTGTCGGACTGAACCTTACCCGGGCCAACCATGTGATACACTTTGACAGATGGTGGAATCCTGCGGTTGAAGATCAGGCAACTGACAGGGCCTTTCGGATTGGTCAGAAAAAAGGAGTTCTGGTGCACAAATTTATAACAAAAGGGACCATTGAAGATAAAATAGATCAGATGATCGAAAATAAAAAAGAACTGTCAAAAAAAATCATTTCCGATTCCCAGGCCGCCTTGATCACAGGAATGAATAACCATCAATTAATGGATATGTTCAAGCTCAAGCTTTGACAACAAAACTTTGATAATTAACGAGGTTATATGAGTCGCTACTCCTACGGTTTCCCAAAATATGTAAGTGTCGCTGAAAAAAGGGCAAAGGCTGAAAAAAAAATTTTACAGCTGAAGAAAAAGAATCCAACCATATCCCCTGTTTGTGTAAAAGGCAATAAACTGGCAGAATCATGGTGGGGTATTTCCTGGAACAAAAATCTTGAAAACTATGCAGATTACAGCAACAGAATAGGCAGGGGCCGCTCCTATGTTCGCCATGGTGCCGTGCTTGACCTGAAAATAAAATCAGGAAAAAT
>PIVS01000866.1 GCA_003353855.1 Desulfobacteraceae bacterium | reverse complement strand
AGAACTTCATCTCGAACTATTAAATGTCCTGTAGCACTAGAAAGACTTGTAACTTCTCCGATATCAATTGAACCTCCTGGAACTTCTATAGTATGTGCAAATGTCCAAGCTTTTGTAGTGCTGTCTACCATAGCATCACTACTAGTCAAAATACCTGTAGATTCTACATAAGGAACTGAGTTAGAGGCTAAATCAGGTAGACTAAAATCTCCAGTAACAGCAAGTAAATTAGAACCTATAGTATAAATTATATCAGGTGCTCCTTCTAAAGATCCATTATTATTAAAAAGAATTTCACCATCATCCGAAGTCAGCTCTACATTAGCAGCCACTTCTGTTACAGTAACTACATAAGACAAACCATCAGCATCCTGAACAAGGAATTCTTCTAGCCCATCTAAACCATCTAATTTCTTTTTACCTTTTATATATTTTCCGTATTGATCTGTAGCCATTGTGTTAGTATTGTTTTAAGTTACTTACTAATCTCCTGCCAACGACTTTTTTTATTCTATTTTTTATTCTTAATCTATTGGGAATATAATGTTAAAATAATGATTAAGGTTTGCTGGAGCTGATATAACTACAGTACCATTAGTATTTATTGTAAAACCTATAATAACAGCTGTTGATTGAGTTACTGTACCTTTTATGATTGTTATAGGTCTAAATCCATTAGGAAGTGTAAATACTATAGCAGTAAGAGCATCTCCTACAGCACTTCCTCTTATTTGTATGAGGTAAGGATCAAGAAACCTATATTGTACATCTGTATTTACCCAAGAACCGTTCAATGTAGGAGTTGCCCAAGCTCCTGGAAGAACTATATCATCATTTAATTTACTTTGTAAGGTAGCAGGTGTAACTATATTAAGAGCATTTGTACCTGTATCTACTTCAGCTTGTGTAGCTAATTCCGCAGCACCTTTAGCACCCTCAGTTGCTTGAGGTAAATAAGTAGAACCAACAGTACCGCTTGTAATTATAGTACCAGGTAAATCTGGTATTTGAGCAAGTACAAATTCAGTAGTCCTAAGTTTTAAAGGAGTAACTATTCTTAAATCATCTGTACCAGCATCTGTCTCAGTTTGTGTAGCTAACTCAGCCATACCTAAGTCAGACTCAGTTGCCTGTAAAGTTCCTACAACATAACCAGCATCATTAGTTAATAGAGATACATTTTCTCCTTCTACCATTATATTAGAAGGAAGAGTACCTGTAGTTAAATACCCAGAGTCATTTGTAAAAACACTAATATTATCTCCACTAGCTGTATAATTAGAGTCATTAACTAATACACTGATGTTATCTCCTTCAGCAACATAGTTAGCATCATTAACAAATTCACTTACATTAGTAGTTCCTAATATAATAGTAGTTTCAACCCAATTAGAGTTATTAGCTAAGTCTGTATCTACAGTACCTAATACCATTCGGTAAGTCTGCTTAGTATCTTCTAAATAAGTCTCTAACCCATCATATCTTTTTA
>PIVS01000017.1 GCA_003353855.1 Desulfobacteraceae bacterium | reverse complement strand
GTAACATTTTAGATCGCAAAATAGAAGTTAAAAATTAGTAAAACTTCATTTTTTTAACATTTAAAAATCATGTTAAACAATTGCCACAAGGGGGCTTCAGGTGTTTCGGTCAGGCACTATATAAGAATATAATATCGGTACGCTCTATAATGTGGCGAGGGATACAAGAGCAATACCAAGTATTGAGCAGGATAAATCGGCAGGATTGATTTTATGGTTGGTGTAGCCTGTCTAATCCGCCCCAAAGCCATCTGGACCATTGTGACACATATTGCCAAAGCCGATAAATGGGGGCTTTTTGCTCATAAAGCCGGCGAGCACGCATCACAAGACGTTTTAAGCTTTCAGGGGAAGGGCGAAGCTTGCAGGATGGGTGAATTTGATATCCCAGAAAATCAAAGCCTTTACTTACACGCCCGATACTTTTTTTTTGCCCATGCAGTTCAAGACCAAACGTTGAACCATGGAGACCGCAACAGGTATTAACCTGACATTAGTGATGAGAAAAAATTACCCATGACAAATATCAAGTGGCAAAAAACCAATTGACACTCCCATATTTTATTTGTATTGTGGTGATTAATACTTTCTGCCTATTAATTTCGATAAAAGAGCATCAATTAGAGCATGGGGCTATATTAGAGCATGGGGCTATATTAGAGCATGGGGCTATATTAGAGCATGGGTCTATATTAGAGCATGGGGCTATATTAGAGCATGGATCTATACTGGTATGCGTTATTAATATGCATAGCATTTCGTGAAACCCCAATTAAGACGTAAGGAGGAACCTATGTCTGGAAGATTCGCAAAACTGAAAAAGGACTGGATGTTGCGGGGATGGACAGATCTGCCATTTGCCGTTGTGAATTGTAGGAACAACGACCAGCGAATGCTGAAAAAACTTGGTACTTACACCGCTCAGGCGTGCGATGGAATGACGGATTTCAGTTCAAGCGCCAGCCTTCCTGGGCACAATATTATGCTGGACAGAATGATCAAGGAAGGGATTGCCGAGGAATGCGAACAAGGCGATTCCATCGAACCATACCAGCAGTACCGAAAAGCTAATAACCCGCATTTGATAGGAATCACCTGGTCGGTGACGGGCCGTTGTAACCTGAACTGCCGCCACTGTTACATGGAAGCACCTTCACGGCGGTATAGCGATATGTCCTTTGACGAATCAATGGGAGTGATCGAGCAGTTTGAACGGGCCAACCTCCAGGAAGTATCGCTGACGGGCGGTGAGCCCTTCCTTCGAGAAGACCTGCTGGACATCATTAAAGTACTGGCGCAAAAGAAGATGTCGATCCACAATATCTTGACAAACGGATTGCTCATCACAGAGGATGTCCTGGATGGCATCAAGAAGGTCGGATTTTTACCAAGGTTCCAGATCAGCTTTGACGGGGTTGGCGTGCACGACTATATGCGTGGGATAGAAGGAATCGAACAAGGCGTCATCGAGTCGATCCGGAAGGTGAGGGCCAGTGGTTTCCCAGTGATAATCGCCACATCTTTAGACAGCGTGACCAAGGAGCGTATGGACGATACATACGATCTGCTGAAGGGGCTGAACGTTCAGTCCTGGAAGTTAGCGCAGCCGGTAGATGCTGGAAACTGGAGGGGGAGTAAATCGTGCATCTCCATTGAGGAGCAGGCAGAGGTCTGCGAATCGGTGCTGCATCGCTGGCTTAAGGACGACAGGCCCTTTGATATTAATTTGAGTGTATTCTTCAATGGGAATGGCAAAGACGGGTTTGCATCGCAATATCTGCCATCGCCAAAATATTCGCCCGAAAGTCTGGATTGCCCCGTATGCCAGAAGCTGCCCTATCTCTTGTCCGACGGAACGCTTTTGCCCTGTCCCGGATACACGGACTCAGCAATGCAGGACCGCATGCCTAATATCATGAAGGATGGCCTGTCCAGTTTGTGGAGCGAATCGCAGTTTCGCTCCCTTGTGAATATAAAGAAGAACGATCTGTTTGCCAGGAACGAGGAGTGCGTCTCCTGCGAACTGTTTGAGGGGTGCGGGATGGGCTGTAGGGCGTTGACGCTTGCGGAAACCGGGGATCTGATGGGAAAAAGTCCGATGCTCTGTGAAGTCTGGAAAAAGGGGTACATAAATCGGTTCTTACAATTGGCTGGTGAGGCGCCATAAAAGGATGCCACGTGGACCAGTCAATGGTGAACGCAATCAAAAAAGAGGAGGGAATTGGGTCCATCGAAAACGCAAAGGCATTTGTAGAAAAGATCAAGACAGACGAGAAATGGCGACTTGAGGTCGACGCCGTAAAAACCAATGAGGAACGACTTGGCTTAGCTAAGGCCGCGGGGTTTGATTTTACTGTGGCCGAGTTTCATGAGGTAAGCTCAGCCATGAGCGAAGAAGAGTTGGCGGCAGTCACCGGCAGCGGTGTGTAGGTGGTTGTCACTGTGTGCTCATGGGGTCCTTTCATTGGGGTTCAGCTTGAAGATACAGGAGATCAAAAAGGTTTTCTAATTGCCTCCTCTGAAAAGGCCTTGTGCGACATGACAGCTATGCAAACTCATATTTAATTTTCAAATGAAATCTGTGGAATGTCCTGTTGCGGGATTTGACTGTAGTCATGATGATTTCACTTGGACAACCCAGCCTGGTTGGTTAGGAATGGGTTTTTAATAAAGCAAGCGGAATTAACTGTAATAACAGTGAGTTATAAAGATATAGGCTTTTTAGTTTTAATATGCGATAGTAACGGTGCTACTTGAACCCATTAATTCGACGAGACACCGTTAATGAAAAACGAAATAAAACCTGGCCCGAAACGAATTTCACCATATTCTGCCGAGATTGAGAAATGCATCAAAGATACTTTTTCCTCTTTAACAGAAAAAGACAGACGCTTGTATGCAGCAGTCGAGGCCCTAAAATTACCACGAGGTGGAGATACGAGTGGCTCACTATCCACCTTATACACCAAAATGGAATCCGGTAGAACATACCCTGATCTTACGGCCCTTGCCATCGCCTTTACCACCAGTGCCGCAGGCAACCGCCTGACCCAGGCGGGCGCCAACACATTCACCTAGGACGATCAGGGCCAGTTCATCACTGCCTACGGCAACACCCTGACCTTTGACCCGGAACACCGGTTGACCTCCATCGGAGGCACCCGGTTCAAATACGACGGGACCGGCCCAAGGCTGGAGGCCACCCGTAACGGTATCACCACCCTATATATCTATGATGCTGCGGGCAACCTGCTGGCCGAGGCCGACAGCACAAACCAGATCCAGCGTTATTACATTTATGGTGCCGGGCTGTTGGCCATAGCCGAACCAAACAACAACCTGTATTGTTATCACTTCGATGCCACCGGCACACCGTGGCGCTTACCGATATCAATAAAATCATTGTCAATAAATACGCATAGTCACCCTTTTAAAGGGAATCGGGTGTTAATGGGGAAACGGGCCATTATAAAGCTGGGCATAGGTTAGTGGTTTGTTGTAGTGGCCAAATGTAACCGGCAGGCTGAAGGTTCTGGGAATAATATGTGTCCAGGGTTTTGCCATTTCCTGCAGGCCTGAACTCATCACCCGGACCACGGGTATATCTAAGATCGGATCTGTCAAATTCACCACTGCGATTTCTGCATCAGGTATATGGGTTGTGATCAGTTTTACCGTATTCTGAATATCTTTTTTTACATCGTTGGATGTATGATTTGGGATCTTGGTAAAATCCATTAGATTGCCATTTTCTTCCAGTTCAAAAAGTGCCAGCCCGGACAAATGGTTCAAGGAGAGTTCATCATCAAAAAGCTGAACCGATGGCCGGGTCAAAAGTTGTTGCCAGGCATTTTCATCTTCGACTGCCAGTTTGTGCTGAGCTTCGGTCAGGGCACGTTTTAAGGCGATAACGGGATCCGGGTTGGCACCGTCGCCCCTGGCAGCAAAAATACGTGGCAGTTCATCGTTGACAATCCATACCCTGAATGTGGGAATCCCGAGTTCTGTCCGTTTATCTCTGATGATAATATCAAATCCTTTTCCACGAACATGTTCAAGCCAGTTTTGCACTTCATCATCCAATATGGTCGAGGTATCAATTCTTGGGCAGGCAATGCGGTTGAGCTGCCATATTGCCCATGCATCATGCTCAATCCGTTCCATCAACCCCTGAAGTATGGCATCCTTGAGTTCTGCCCCGGCAGCAAGACCACCGGACCATTGAGGTCTATACACTCCTTTAAATCGGACCATGGGAAAGAAGACAAAGCTGGCAGGTACCAGAATCGACCTGTCTGAGATCAGGCTTTTGGCCCACACCCAATCGATTTTGATGTCATCTTCAGGACGGTCCAGTCCTGGTAGAGAAAGGTATTGGGTTCCGATATATTGATGGATGTCCAAGGCACAGTCCCTGACCTCTGACGGTTTGGCCTGGATTAGAGAAATTTGTCCATGATACGATGCACTGACCCGTTCCGCCATTTCATAGGCAGCCGATAAAAAGGCCTGTTCTTCGGAAATTCCTTTGCCGGTATGCAGTTTTTCGGGTATCAGGAACGGCAGATCCCGTGAAATATATCCAGTGCTGTGGGAGCGGTAACTGGGCAGGTCTCCCAAAGGGCCGTACCCACAACGTTTTATCTCAAATGTAGTCCCGAATTCTGCAAATGCATAGGTAATTTTTTTTCTGGCATGATCTTTATCCATGCTGCGAAGACCACCGTCATGATGCAGGACTTTGTTTTCTCCACCCATTATGCTGTTTACAATAGGTGTATCAGGATAGTCGCTGGGAAAACTGCCCTTAAAGGTATTTGGTTTTGCGTTAGACCCGCAGTAACAGCAAGGACACTCACTTTGCGCTTCGACAGTTAAATTTTCGATTATATTGGATCGCCCCTTAAAAGGTGAGACCCTTTTCTGAACACCGATCAGAAAAGGGAGACCGCCTCCTGTGCTCAAGGCCAGAATATCCCGGACACAGTCAGGGATAAGGCGCATGGCGTCAAGCGCATGTTTTCCTTTTTCAGGCAGAGGCCAGTTATCCTGGACAAATGAATAGGCTTTGTTCTGGTCAAATTGGGGGAAAAGTGTTTTCTTTTCTGATGCAAGACGAACAGTCATACAACCAAAACAAGGGGTTTTATAGGGGATGACCATGGGGCCCAGACGGGCTGCAGCGCCATCATACTGGAACGGAAGCCATGGAGTATCTGTTTCAAGACAAAGTGTGTTGATCGCAAGCAGGTTGGCAAGGCTGGCTTCTGTCGGTGCCCCTGCCAGCAGGGGCAGATTCGAAGATCTGATAAGCATTTCAATGGTTTTAAAAATATTGTCACCGTTAAATGAAAGCTGTCCCAAAGAAATTACCGGCAATCCAAATTCAAGGCTTTCCAATGCTCGCTGCACTTCGGTTACAAATACCTTCCCCCCCGTCAGGATGACGGATCCGATATAAGGTTGAGCAGCTTTTGATGTCGAGCTATTGTCCATTACAGTCAGGAGCTGCCCGTTAATGAGTTCTTCGATCAAAGGTTTCAACTCAAGTGGGGGCAGGTCCATCTTTTGAACCAGAGATTTGAACAGTATTGTTTTCCTGGCAATGATAAGGATATTTTTAATAATCCTGGCATCACCATTAATAGAAAACAGTTCTCCATTGCATTTTCCGATAAGGTGATGTTCGGATATCATATTCATATCCAGGAAAGTATGGGTTTTAAGCTGTGGATTCCATTCAGCTGATAAAGTCATTTTCATATAATATCCTCAATGTCTTTGTTGATGGAGCTTTTTCTAAATTAGATGCAGCCTGCTGCTCAATTTCGGAAAACAAGATATCAGGTATCTGCATGTGCCTGCCGGAGCGGGTATGATAGAGTATCCAGCTTTGTTCCGGTTGCCGGATTGCTTGATTTTTCTTAGAGGTTACGCAGTCTCCAAGTTCAATCAGGTCATAATGAACCGGTTGCCGGGCAACAAAAGGTGACCATCCGGTAATTGTGTCATTGGTTTTATGATCCAAAGGATCTGGCCTGGGTACAAAAGATTTTCCTTCAATGGGCAACGTGTGGATGATTTCGTAAAGCTGTTTCCGACTTTCAGGGTCATGAAACGCCCGCTGCCCATTGTTATGTGGTAAATCAAATAATTCAGGTTGGATAGCGAACCTGGAAGCGGCCTCAAGTGTAAAAACCTGACCGAACTGGTAAGCGTAATAATCGATATTTTCTTTTAAAAAATCTACAGTTCTATACAGTTCTTCCTGGGTCTCGCCGGGAAGTCCTGCGATCCAGTTGAGATGCACGGCAATAGAGGATGTTTTGCATGCTTTAAGGACCGGCAGGTAATCTGCCACCTGTGTTCCTTTATTGACATAATCAAGGATTCGCTGTGAAGCGCTCTCCATACCAAAGGTAAGGCGGCGGCATCCGTTCTCAGACATTTTTGCAATTAGGCCGGCATCAAATCCGCGATCGAACCGGACACAGGCAGACCATTGGATATTCATTTCACGTTTTTCCAATTCTGCAACCAGACCGGTGATAAAATCCGGACTCAAACAATCATCTACAAATTCAAAATGATTGCATTTGTGAGCACGTTGCAGCGCTTGAAGCATATCCACGGCAGCATTGGCCACCATGGTACGAACAGCACCGCTGTAACATTCCCGGTAAGAGCAGAATGCACATTGATTCCAATAACATCCACGGCTTGCCTGTATCATCAGGGTTAAAGGCTGACTCCAGTATTTTGCAAGCTGGTATGAATCAAATACTGGTGTTTGTAATTGCATTACAGGCAGCGGTGTTGAGAGCAGCAGAGGGGAATTCGAATCGGTCAGTTTTTTTTTATAAAAATTGCGGCAAATCTGTAACAGGTGTTCTTCACCTTCTCCGATAACGATTACATTAAATTTACTTTTTAGCAGATCCAGATTTCGGTCTGTCTGAATGCGCCGGACATATGAGCCGCCGACCACCAAGAGTGCCGAAGGAAATAATCGCCTCAGACAATCCGCCAGTACAATGGCACAATAGATCTGGCTGTCATACAGGAGGCTGATCCCGAAAATCTGTTTTTTGTATAAAGAGATGTGGGAAAGATGACGTTCGTAAAAGCCGTTTAACAAGGGTAAACTGTACTCCGGTATTCCGGTCTGAGCAGCACCCACATTCGCACCCAGTTCCATAGACCTGATATCCATAAGGGACATGGTCTGCCGTACCATTTGAAAGGCATCCTTCTGACTGGGATAACCAAAGGGAAGCGGTTCAAGATGCGGTATTGATAATCGCAGGTTTTTTACGATCTTAGAACTGCGTTTTTTAAGTACGGATGTACGGCACACCTGGATGAGTCTTGCAAGGTATGCTCCTGCTTCATCCCGGGTTAAAGATGACCGGTCGTCCATTGTCCGCAATTTTGTTTCCAGCAGTTCCAGAACAGCGTCAAACAATCCGGTATCATTGACGATGTCATCATGGAAGCAGATATTTAAATCGATTTGTTCAACTTCAATGCCATGGGCGTGCAGATATCCTGCCAGTGTCGGTACCGCCAGATTCGGTATCATGGGCGGTGCAAACGGAGGTGTCAGCAGGCAGACACCAGGTTCATTATTGGTTTTCCGGGTTACCATTGCAGCACCCCAGCTTTAATCCATTGAATGATATCTGCATAACATTCACGGGTGATTTCCCTCGATTGAGAGCTGTGGCCAAGGTCGTTGAGCAGTTCAGATACAGTATGTCCGGGTTTTGCTGTGATGGTTCTTAATGCTGCCTGATCGATTTCTATAATCTGGCTGGAAGGTGACAATGCCAGGGTTTTGGACCCTCCCTTGCACATCCCTTTTGCGAGAGATGCCAGCGAAAATGGAATTTCAAGAGCTGTAATGCCGTCTGCCACGCGTACTTTTTTTTCAAGAATCTCCTGGCGGTTGGCTGGCCAGATTATCCGGGGATCTCCTGTTCTGTTCCGGAATTTGGACAGATAGAGCAATGTGTATTCTTCCCATGCCGGCCAGACCGGATTGAAATAGCCGATATCAAAACCCAGTTCCGAAGATTCCCAACAGAGCTGGCTGTAAATCTGCGCTGATTTTTCATTTGAAATGCGATTACCCATACCGTCCTGAAAGGTATAGTTATCCACATGTAAGGGAAAATCCTGGTCAGTATGATACTGTATTTTTTCGTTGCCGGCATTACGGCGAAGCCATGAATTCCAGTTTAAATAAAAGGCAGATACATCTATGGTTGAGACTGGCAGTTCCAGCACCCGGGACAATTGGAGAAGGTATTCAGCACTTTTTTCTGACTCATGGTTGTTTTCCCCGGGCAGTCCTACGATGGAAAAAATGTGTACCGCGATTCCTGATTTTTGACAAGCATCTATGATTCTGGGCACCTGGTTCAGATCTACGCCTTTCCTGCATCTTTTGTTAACATCTGCACTGCCGCTTTCAAGACCGAACATCAGTTTACGGCATCCCGACATGGCCAGCTTTGCGCAGAAACCCTTGTCAAAGCCTGATGAGAAGCGGGTATAGCCAATATAATTCACATCAAGCTTCTGACGGATAATTTCATCTGCTGTGTCAGACAGCAAAGGCAGGGGCAGGGATTCATCTGTAAAAATAAAATGACGTGCCTCATGCCGCTGCATTTGAACCTGCATTTCCCGGACAATATCTTCGGGTTTTCGGTTCCTGCGGAACTGGTTAAAATCATGGTTGATTTGCGGGATTTCACAAAAAGTGCATTTGCTCCACTCACAGCCTTTTCCTGCATGAATCGGCAATACCGGAAACGGTGTGAAAAAATTATCAAGCTGAAGTGTACGAAAGTCAGCCGGGCCATAATCCGGAAGCTGCCTCGAATATCGTTCATGCGTGACAACAACACTGCCATTCTGACGGAATATAATATTCGATACAGAGGAGAGCAGATCTTTCCGGCTGCGAACATAGACCAGTTGCAGCAGGGTTTCTTCTCCCTCTCCAATAACAACGGCATCGCACAAATCGAAGAATGCAGGTTTTTGGGCAATCTGGGATGAAAATTTGGAGAAAAACGGACCGCCAATCACCACAAACAGTCCATGATCATGAAGCAGTCGGGATAAAGTGACACCGGGGATAACCTGAAAAACGTTTGAAATTGAGATACCAACGATTATAGGCTGAACTGAGGATGCCCAGGGCATAATCTCCTGGTCATAGAAAGAAAAAAAGGGATTGCCTGCCGTATCAAGGCTTGCGGCAAGTAAGTCATCCAGTGAGGTCGCCCGGTAAGGGCCGTTGTAATTTTGCGGACATAATCCCATGCTGAGCCTGGGATCGCAGACAAACGCCTGTAAATCCAATGCAGCATCTATGGTGGCTCTTGCTGCCCGATGGGTAGCAGAATCAAAAAAAGTTTCTGATCTTTGTAAATGTTCAACAGCATTCAGCGCGAAGCCGGGATCAGAATTGCCGTACTGCATTGCTTTCAGACTTCGCCATAAAGCATGCCGTTCTTCAATGGGCAGAATACCACCTGAACCTTGAATCTTGCGTGCCCTTGTCAAAAGGGTATTCAATCGATGTCCGGCAATTTCAAGGGCATGGCTGATTCTTTGCGGATCCAAAAGCCAGAGAATGCTCTCAAGATTTAAATCCCGATAAGCCACCTGATAGTCATAGTGTTTGAGTGCAGTTGTCAGCAGTGCACAGCCTGAATGGGGTGCACGGCAATCATAAACCGGGGGTTCCAATAATATGACGTCAGGTTTCATTTGATACTCCATCAGGATTTTCTATGTGCTACAGCAGTAACAGCCGACCAGAGTTCATCGCGGTCTGCCAGTGTCGGGTCAAAAGGAAGATCTATTACGTACCGGTAACTTCTTAGGGTTGTGCCGGAAGGGAAGATCGGTGTCATGCAGCCGGTGGCGCTGCCGTTTATACCAGCATGTGCCGGTGTGCCCTCATGGAGCATGAACGGTACCGCAGCAGACACCTTCCGGTAAAAAAGAGAGTAATTCTCCATGACTGTAGCCAGCGTATTTTTTACAGATTCAAGGGTCTCACCCGGATAGTGAGTGATCAGGTTGAACTCATAGTGAAAATAGGGATGTTCTGACTGAAAATCATTGAGCATCTTTAGTTTTTTCAGTGCCATATCAGCGGTGTATCCCTTGTTCATCAGGCGCAGAAGATCGTCATCCACGGCCTCAAGCCCGATGAAAACCTGCTGGCAACCGGCGCTGTGGATTGCTTTGAGTAATGTACGGTTGAGTTTGTCGATTCGCAGCCAGGCATAGAACCGAATCGGGTGGTCAAGTGTCTCCCGGATCAGTCTACAGATTTCCATCACCCGGTCAATTGACCCGTTAAATTCAAAATCAGTAAAAAAAAAACCATAGCTTTTCACATCCTCGATCTGGTGTTTTATTTCTGATATTACCCGCTGGGGAGACTGACTGGAAAAGTGTGGATACAGGCTTATATTATAACAAAAATTGCACAGGTTATAGGAACAGCCCTGTGACGTATGCAACGGAATCACAGGATAGTAGGGTGCCACGCTTTTTGTATCCCGGACAATAAATCCAGGATCATAAGCAGTCAAATCAAGATCACTCCAGTCAGCATACGGCAGCTTTTCCAAATCAGGTTCAGGCGGTCTTTTTGCCGGTGTAATACGACCATTGGGATGTCGGTACCAGACACCTTCCGGGATATTGCCGTTCCCGGCAGCAGGGACATCGGTTAACAAGGCTGCAAAAGGTGCATATGCCGGAGGAGGTATAACAGCATCAACATAGGGAAAGGATTGCAGAATTTCAGGAGCATTCCGATGGGTGATTTCCGGTCCACCCATGACAATAAGAAGGTCAGGGTTATGTTTTTTAAATTGACGTGCCATATACAGATTGGCCGCAATATTGGTAATCGTCGTAGAAAAACCCACCCATCCCTGGGCCTGCAAGGCTAAGTGGTTAACTTGTGCATTTATCCATTTTTGAAGCAGCCGTGATACCCGGATAAGCTTTGGATCATTGATAAGATCTGATAATCTCTCATCCTGCCAGAATTCCAGCAGAGCAGTTGACTCCGAAGCCTGAGTCCTTTGAATAATCGCTTTTGCACCATCAGGATCATGCCAGGACCACACCATGGCCTCGGCAATGTAGGTCCGGCAGGACTGGGAATATAAGCGATCAATTAGATTGGCGTCAATGTGGATTTCTTTAAGGCATTCCCGGCTTTGAATGTTTAAATCGAACAGTTTGCATCCGATTCCTGCTGTTTCAAGGTAAGATTTCAGGTAAGCCATACCCACTGGCGGATTACAAACTGAATGAAAAGGACCGCAGATTAGCATTAATACACCTTTGCGCTGACGCCGCATGGAAGTGGAGCCCTCACCGGCAGAGACAACACCTGATCATCTTCCCGCAGGAGTATTCCAAATTTTTCCAGCCTGTGCAGGGTATCGGACAAAAGGGTTTTATCGAAATTTTCTTCCAGGGTCTCTATGTTTTGAATGCTGTCGCAAGTTAAGAATATAGCCATATCCATACTGTCCAGCGTGATGAACTGCCTGTCGTCTTCCCTGAGATCAGTGACGGTGATAAATTCATCAGTACGGCGAAACGACAGCGGATGCTGGTTACCATATCTGTGATAAACGGTCTGATAAATATTTGACCAGATTTCCACCAGTTCGACAACGCGATCCCAGGCCTCCTTTAGCGGTCCTGAGGTTATAGATTCTGATGACTCGCATTCAAAAGAAACATCCTCTGTGACCTTTTTGTCGGCCAGAATTGAAGGCAGGTAACCGGATGTTTTTTGATCCAGACTTTCAGGATTGATACCAAATGCCTGGGGACAGCTTTTGGCCCGGCTGCCCCTGCTTAGAAAAAAAGGCACTGCATGGGGGGGCTGGAAGCTGAACAATCGCGTAATATTGATCATGGTTTCATCAATCTCTTCTTTTGTACTGCCCGGTATATGGGTTAATAAATTATATTGAAACGGGATATTGTGTGTCATACATAGCTTGAGCCGGTAGACATTATCAATGGCTTTTACACCTTTACCAATTCGTTTCAACAGGGAAGTGCTAAAGCCCTCGATACCGATTTGAACCTTACGCGTGCCGGCCCGGGCAAGCAGTCTGGCTGTTTTTTCACTGAAATCAGGCCTCAGTTCGCAAAAGAGTGTGATGTCTTCATCTGCAGTTATAAGATGTCCCAGGAGCTGGTCTCGATAGGACTCCGGCAGGCAGGAGTCGACAAATGAGACATTCAGCACCTGGTATTGCCTGATACCATTCTGAATTTCCCGGATGACATTTTCCATTGGTTTTTCACGATAATCGTGCCAGCCTGCATTTAGTCCGCAGAAGGCACATGCCATAGGCTGTTTTCCATTCCTACGATGTTCCCAGGAGCATCCCCTGGATGCCTCAATGGGCAGAACGGTTTCCATTGTGGAAATGCCTAACGTGCTAGCTTCTGTAAAAAAGTCTTCATAATCCGGTGCCGGGTGGTCGACCAGATCGACAGAAGTTCTTTTTGCTGTTTCAATGAGATCACCGTCACAGGAGCGGTAAATCAGGTTGGGTATTCTGGCAAGCCGTTCAGAATTGGACAGTGATGATATATCGAGTAAATTACATAAGCCAAGCAGTGTGTTCTCTCCCTCACCATTAACGACAAGATCGATTTCACTGCATGTATTAAGAAGATTTTTGCCCATGGAACCGATAACACCACGGCCGCCGAATACAATGGTGGTATCCGGGTAAACAGATTTGAAGTGGCGTGCGGTATAAAGCGATGCCATTAATTGCAAATGGGCTACGGAAAAACCCACGATATGATATTTTGAAAAATTGATTTCCGTAAGGCAGGCCACGGTGATTCGCTCTAAATCAGACAAAAGGTCTTTGGTAGTATCATCATTTGCATTCACTGAAGTCAGAATAGACTCTTTTTCTGACGGAGCGTAGAGTGTTGAATAAAGGGCCTCTCCCAGACACCAGTTCATGGCGATACGGTCGTATAGTTTTCTGCCAAGCCTATGGGCAACGGTCAGGTGAAGATGGTATACGTCTACCGCAATTCCATGTTTTGCCAGATAGGACTTTAAAATGCCAAGGGGCAGATTGGGCCTGTCAGCAAGATTCCAGGGCATGGAAATAATTGCAGCTCTTCCCCGGCCCTGGAATCTGCTATTCACCGCATCTAACATAAGGCTTCAGCACCCGGGTCCGGAAGGTGCCGAGATGCACCCGTCTTTGGCTATCATACCCGGCATCTGGTCGAACATTCGATTTACATTTGTCTTGTCCAGTTTAATCTTAAGGTCATGTTTTTTCATGACAGCGACCACCTCTTCCGGCATCTCCTGATGCATGGTGGCAGTAAAGCTGACACCAGGCTCCAGAATATCTCCATCAGCAGGATTGATAAGTTCTCCATGCATCTGGTCTCTTCTTCCCATAATTATCATCTCCTAATTTACAGGGTTAACATTGCTTCCGAACGGCTCTGCCTCTGCCGGTCAGCAGCCAGGGCCTGAAGGCGCGGAAATACAGCCATCCTTTGCAATCATTCCGGGCATCTGATCAAACAAATGGTTTGCATTGATTTTATCCAGCCGAATTTTGAGATCATGTTTTTTCATGACTTCAATAACCTCTTTTGGCATTTCCTGGTGCATGGTGGCTTTTACTGCCACCGTTGGCGTTGCCTGGCACTCGGGATCATCCAGTTTTCTCCATTTTTCTACCGGTACAGGTTTTTTATCTGCCATAATTCCTCTCCTATGTAACGTTGGTTTACGCCTATATCCTCTCTCCATGAGTGGATTTCATCCTTCAAAATTAGACATTTCGTTGATTTTTTGTACGGTCTGATTGTAAGAAAGCTTCTCAGGAAGTCTTTCGGCAAGTTTTTGAGCAGTCAGGCCGACAAACTCATGAAACTGTGATCGATTCAGCATAACAATCTGATCATCTATATGGAGATGCGGTTGCTGAACCCCACCGGTGACTTTACTTGAAATGTTGATTTTATTCATTCCTTTGGTCAGTCGTTCCATAGCCTGCTTTTCCAGGAGTACACTTGGTGGAATCGTCCAAATGCCATCTGGAACATCATCATCCGGCATGGCGTGGGAACCACCAAAGCCTCCTTGATTTGGGCTGACACGAACCGGCAGTTTTGAAATAGCTTCACAGATTTGTTCAAACTGTTCTGCATTCCCGGAAAATTCGATTTGAGCATTAAAGCTTATTTTTTTTGTCATTTTTCCTCCTTTTAATCTTTCTTGTTTGTTACAATTTATCGGTGCGATATAGGATCGCAGTCCGCTAAGCCGCCTGCATGTATGCCATCATATGATCCAGAAAAAGGTTGTTGTCCTGAAGGCGTGAGAGCACGCTTGCAGATGCATGGATAACCGCTTTCTCACTTATACATAAAAACGGGGAGATCTTTTGTGATGCACCCGTCATATGGTAATTGGAACAGGCACACCAGTTCATGCAATATCTGCTCACCCCGCATTCCTGGCATTTATAATCAGATAATCCTGAACGGCAAGGTTTCACAATATGCGGTTTCGTTACAATCTCGGAATCGACATGGCCCAGACAGTGTTCTGTGCCGGTATCCTCACCGATGAACCTTTCACAGGCATAAATATTTCCGTTGGGTGAAAAACTCCAGTCAGTTTCTCCGGCGCGGCAGGTGTCGGCAATATCATACCCCTCTTTGAGCAATACGATAAGTTTGCTGTCGATGGGTTGTACTGCAACTTCCTGTCCCTGCTGAAAGGTATTTACGTAGTCATCTGCTATTTTTTCAAAAGTTTGGTCAATGTTTGCATAAGTCTCAGGTTTCCATGGGGTTTTAATATCCGGACTCAGATGTATGGCAGATGCACCCAAAGAATTTAAAAAAGCTGCACTTTCAACGAGATAAGGGAGGGTCTGGGGACTGTAAACAGCATTGATCTGAACATTGGGTAGATACTCCATTGTCATGTGCAGGTTTTTAAGAACTTTATGAAAGGTGTGCCGTCCTGACGGATAGTGGCGATGGCGGTTATGGACAGATTCAATTCCATCCAGGCTGATACATAGCTTAAATTTTTCCCGACTGAAAAAATTCAGGATTTCAGAAGACAAAAGAAGTCCGTTGGTTGTAACGGAAAATCCAATTTGCCCATATTCGCCCGTATCGTAGTTCCGAATATACGAAGTGATTTTTTTGATCAAGAAAAAGCAGAGTAAGGGTTCACCGCCAAAAAAGTAAAAAGTGACATCCTGTCCGGGAGCGGTGCGGGCGAAAAGAAAATCCACAGCTTTTTTTGCTGTTGTATAAGACATATTTAAATTCAACGATTGGCCTGAATAGCAATAGGTACAAGCCATATTGCACTGATGCGTCAAACTCAACGTACCCTTCATTGGCCGATCGTTAAAAGGAAATGATTTTTTTTGAAATCGACTGGATATTTTTTCTTGTGTTTGCATGCTTCCACCCTTGTTAGTTGCGGTGTTTCACCGCATTTGCCAATACGAAAATTTAGTCTATGACTGAAACTGCTGTCAATCCAGAATCATTGAACATGCGCACCAGATTTTGATACCTGGCATTACGATCCTCTTTGCTACACGTGCTTATTAATTTGCTGCCGGTCTCCTGGTGGTTGATAACACGGCAGGTACCGCCGCACAGATTGCGCAGATCACAATCACTGCAGGTCTGCAGCTTATCAACTCTGTGGAGACGGGCTGTTTCCGATAATGTTGTGTGCCACCCCCGGATCGGTTTGTCCCATATGTGTCCCAATGCACCTTCCAGCAAATGGCATGGATAGACCTGGCCGTCCGAAGCAACGACCAATTGTTCGCAATACCCGCAATTGACTGTTTTTCGAGCAATTATTTCCGGCTGAATACCATTTGCAAGTGTTCTCATATCATCAAGTTCCGCCCGAATCTGCTGCAGATCCAGCCGGTCGTCAATGGATTTTGCACGGCCATGACTGCATAGGCCGTAACCCAGGTGGAATGCGACGCCGGTGCCCTCATACCGCCCCACCAGTTGCTGGAAACGGTCCCTGAGCGCTGGCCAGTTTTGTTCCATGACGGTAATGCCGATTCTGACAGGAACGCAGGCTTCAACCAGCAAATCAACAGCGTTTGTGGCTGCTTGAAATGTGCCTTTTCCCCGTATGGGATCGTTGGTTGTTTTATCCGGTCCGTTCAGACTGACCTGCACCAGATCGACATGATTTTTGAAAGCATCCAGATGTTTGCCGACCAAAAGGCCGTTAGTAAACAGGGTGACCTTTAACCTCTGTCTTTTGGCATGGCGTATCAAACTGGTGCAGGAATTTCGAATTAGGGGTTCTCCACCGGTAAATAATACTGATTTTCCCCCAGTTTCGGCAATCTCCTCAATGAGTTGCCGCCATTGATCCGGTGGCATTTCTGTAGCCGAGTCAATGTGGGGACCGGACATGGCATAGCAATGAATGCACCGCAATTGGCACCGGCGGGTAATATGCAGCCGTGCAAATTTTCCCGGTGAAGATTGACGTACATCCCTGCGGCCATCCACGCCATCAATAAAACCCGCTTTAGCTATACGTGCAATGACAAGGCGAATTGCCTGCCATTTATCATAAATTTGTTGTTTTTTAATTTTTCCTTGACACCACATGTTTAAGATGGCAGAAGGCGATAAACCATTGAGAAGATGTTGAAAAATTGAATTCTGTTTTTCGTCTAAAACGATCAGAATACCTTGATCCACGCCGATCCACAAGTGCAGTTTATCGATCTTGTGATGCGACAGGGCGTCTTCCCACTTAAGTGGAATCTCAGGATCGAGTTGATATACAACAGGTTCGAGTTCTCCTCTTTGCAGAGTGCCATTGGATACCGGCATAAGGCTGAGCCTCCTCATTATAGAGTGTCAAAGTTTGCATTATTCAAACAAATACAAACAGGGCTGTTATGACTAATTTGATGTTATAACCATTCAGATTATAATTTTAATGACAGTTCGAATACGGTGATTGTTGTGAGTATTAGAGCTACTGAAAATTTGAGAACTGAATTTCGAAAATCTGATGCAGTTATTTAAGTAAAGTTTTTACTTTTTGTCAAGAAAAAGTTTCATCCTTTACTTATTTTAAAGGATAAGTAAATGCTTTTTGACCTTGAAAAATCCATGGACACCCTGGTTATCCGGGCGCCCATGGTCGTGGTGAAAGGGGATGGGGCATTGATGAGTTCAACCATGGCCAGACAACGGCCGGTTTCTCATCGGTCCCAAAAGAGTGGCTCCCATTGCCTGGCTGGGACAAATGTATTCCAACACAAAAGAGGCACTTAATTTTTTAAACCAGAACCTGAAACATTATGCAACCTCCACCCGGAAGATGCAGATTCTGGTGGTGACCAATTGCGTAAAACAGCTTAAATTGACCCCCCTGGAAGAAAAAATTGTCTCTTTGTTCATCACAGGGCAATTTGTATGCCAGCCTGACCCTGCGCCCTGACATTGTATTCAACGCCAATTAAAAAACTGATTCATCAGGGTTGACATTTTTTGTTATTAAATCATTACATTTTTTGTCAGCATTTATCTTTTCTCCCGCAATACTATGTAGTCTAAAATTTTTTTTTAAAAATTTGCTGTCAAATGAATAGCGACTTTTCCATGCTGACTTTGTACCTGTTTTATTTCGTGTCGACCGAGAAAGCGGGCTAGTAAAAGATATGAAGTGAATATGTGCAATCGAAAAGAAAGGCAAAGGTAATTAAACAGAGGGGGGGATCGTTTTTTAACCTGGCCTGGATATTGCTTAAACCGGAGGGGTGGTACCCCATGAAATAAAGTAGGTTTTATGTTGCTGAAAAGAATTAATCAAAGGAGCGGCAAAAATGTTAACTGTCTGTGAAAAATGTCTTGCAAAGCATCAACTCGATATGTCCTCTGTCACTAAACCGACTGCCAAATACAGGTGTGAAAAATGTGGGCATCTGAATGTTGTTTCCAATCCAGAGTTTGAAAGCAGCGAAGAGGAACAGCCGTTGACTGACCCGCAGCCATCACATCCGAAGATCCCAGGCCTTTCCATCAAGATCAAGATCACAATGATCATTGTTGCCCTTGTGGTATCAGCGCTTTCAATAGTTGGTGTTATTGCCACGACTAAAGGAAGCCGTGCGCTTTCGACCCAGGCAGAGAATCATCTGAAGCTGATAACAGGGCAAAAGGCCAAGGAGTACAACAGCATATTCGGCAGACTGCAGGATGAGATTGAAGGGGTGGCCATATATGCGGAACAGACATTTTCAAGACAGGATATTACCCGGGATCTTGGTTTCAGGCTGCTGATGCCATGGACCGGCAGCAGTTATGGGAATCCAGTGCTTAACTCAACCTTGACTTCCGACACCCTTGCGCTGCAAAGGATTGGGGTTGTACTCCAGGGTCTGGTGCAGAAGAATTCCTATCTTGAGCTGGGATATATGGCCACTGAAAACAATGTGTTCGCAGTTGACGATGAGGATGTGGTCGGTATTATCGAAGCTGAACAGGGTTATCAACCCAAGAAAAGATCATGGTATATTGGGGCTGTTGAGAAAAAAGAAACCGTCTGGACCCAGCCGTATATCGATGTGAATACCAAAAAGCTTATCGTTTCCTGTGCAACGCCGGTTTATCTTGATGATAAAACGCTTGTGGGTGTTGTTGGATTTGATGTGCTCCTCGACACTATTCAAAAAGATATTATTTCACTGGACATTGGTTACGACTCCCAGGCATTTTTGCTCGGCAGGACTGGCAAACTTCTGGCAAAACCGGGCATGAGCAGCAAAAACATTGCCTGGGACCAGACCGTTAAAACAGACAATGCCTTGGAAACGGACAATCAGGAATTCAAGGGGATCATAAAAAGTATGATGGCGGGTGGCACTGGGATTGGCACCCACACAGAAAGAGGCAATGAAATTCTCGTATCCTATGCACCGCTGCCCTCTATTGATGCCAGTGTTGGTATTGTTGTTTCCGAAAAAGAGGTCATGCGGCCTGCCGCTGAAATTCAGAAAATCATCATTGGCGTTTGGGTTGCTGTCCTTATTATCTCCATCATCATAGGGCTGATGATCGGTAACGGCATAACAGGCCCGATCAACAATCTTGCCATGAGGGCAGAGCTTATTTCCCAAGGGAAGATGGACCTGGAAGAAATACCTAATAAGCGGACAGATGAGATCGGTGTGCTCATTGAATCATTCAACAGGCTGGTCACAAGTTTGAAAATTGCAATGTCCCGGTCCCGAAGATAGGATGTTCAGACAACTATTTAAATAAAAGCCAATTAAAAGCCATGGACAACTTATAGGGGTGGGGATTAGTGCGGCGTAACCTATACCGATGCCAAAATTGATGATCTTGAAAAACTGATTCCTCTATCTTGACATTTTTTGTTAGTAAATCATTACAATTTTTGTCAGCATCTATTTTTTTTCCCGCTATTAATTGGCTGAAATATTTTTTTTAAATTTGCTGTCAAGTGAATATCGTCTTTCCCATCTTGAACCTGCAGTTGTTTTACATTGATGCTTTCATTTGAAAGCAAATTATTTTGGCATATATTTTGCAAAACCAATAAATTATTAGTAACCATTTATTTAATAGATTTTGTCCAGGACAATGGTTAAATCACAAATTACTTGATTTAGTACAAAAAAGGCTGTCGTGAAAAAAATTTTGATTGTTGATGACAATGCTGAGACACGCAATGCCTTATTGGCTGAAATAAGAGCCTATAATGAATTTAAAGTTCTTTCAGCAGACAGTGCAAAGATAGCGGCAACACTTTTTAAAACCCAGCGTATTGACCTTTTGATCACTGAGCTTAATCTGCCTGGGATAAACGGGTTTAAACTGCTTTCCCATATAAAAAAATATAGTCCGGATACCCACGCCATTGCCATCACCAGGATATTTTCCAGCCAAATAGTTGAAAAACTGAAAAGTATTGGCATTTTTTATTATTTCAATAAGCCTGTGAAGATTGATTCATTGATTGATGTCATATTTGAACAATTTGATAGCCCTTCAGGCAGCATTCATGGCATAACCCTGGCTTCTTTTCTTCAGCTTATGCATATTGAACAAAAAACATGCACCCTAACCTTGTCCACCAATAAAAATATTGGCGTAATTTATTGTCTGAAGGGGGAAACCATTGGGGCGCAAACCGATGAATTGACTGGTAAGGCAGCTTTTTATAAAATTATGGAATGGGAAAATCCCAGCATTACGATCAAAGAAGGATGCAAGAATACTGATAGACAGATTGATGTTCCCCTGATGCATCTTTTGATGGAAAGTCATCAGGTAATAGATGAATTGGGGGGTGATGATTCAGAAGCAATCGAGAATGGAAGAGATGCTGAGGCTGAAGATTTAAATTATAAAAAGCTGGCATCAAGGCTTTCCGGAACTCCAGGGATCTCAAATTACGAAATTTTTAATTGTAATAATACTATTTTAAATGAAACTCCTCCATCAAACCGCGCTTTTAAGATGTCGCCATTGGAGTTTTTTTCCATGGGAAATGAAATAAGCAGCATTGTCGGGAGTAGCTTAAAGTACTCAACAATTATCCAATCTGACCGTTCAAGTTATTTGATTGGTAAATCAAACAATTATTATATCAGAGCGAAATTAAAGCCAGGTACAAAAGTCGGAGATCTGATTGGTTAAACAAAAACACAGTATTGAACTGATAGGTGAGGATAAATGAACAAGGTACTTAGTGAAATCAAATCCATTCCCGGAATTATTGGAGGATTTTTCTTTGACTCCATACAAGGCATTAAAGCCAGTAATTTACCACCTGTATTCAAAAAGGAAAATCTTAATAAAATAGGAAATGTTCTTGATAAGATGTACATGATGAGCAATCCTGGTCTTAAAGATATTTCCGACCTGAGTTTATACTATGAAGAATCAACAATAATCATGCGGCGAATTGGTAAAACAACCTCTTTTATTATCCTGAGTGATCCTTCGCTTAATCAAAATCTGCTTACAATGAGCATGAATATGCTGGCGGATGAATTTAAGATAATCAATACCAATTTTGAAACCGCAAATGAAAACAAGGAAGAATTAGTTGGAGACGTTTCCATCGTCATGGAAAGCCTGTCCGAGGAAGAGGTAATAAATAACAGCCCTGTCGCGGGTCAGCTTCAAGGAATGCAAACTGCCCTTTTAGAAATTTTAGGCCCCATGGCAACAATAATTTTTAAAGAAGCTGTTCGTGATTGGATTCAATCGGAAGAGCCATCAGGATCATCAATTCCTGTTTTGCTGAAAATTCTTGCAAATGAAATTAATGATCCCGGGAGAGAAGAAAAATATTTAACGCTTATTTCTCCATATATAGAAAACATTAGGGATGATCATTGAATTTTTCCAATTGATAATAAGGACTAAAAAATGGCTAAGATTAATGATTTAGTAAATTTGGTTTTGCAGATCGAAGGGGTTATGAACTATATCCTTGTCAGAGAAGATGGTCACACCTTGTCACATAATTTTGAAAATTTTGAAGCCCTTCCGTCAATAATAACATTCAGCGGGTTAAACAGTGAGGTTCTGAAACCAATCATGGGTTTAACCTATTTTAAATATCTGAGTTATACCCGGGAAAATAATGAAAAATTGCTGATATTTCCTTTGGGGAAATATTTTCTTGGCATATTGCAGCATGCAGAGGCATATACACCGGATATTGTGGACACCATGGAGAAAATTATTGAATCCATAACCCAAAAAAGACCTTAAGGGGAACAGAACCAGACGGTTTTACAAAGATGAAATCAGTGTGGGAGCAGCTAACCTTGCCGATGTTCTGGAGCGATTGCGGGTGAGCTTAAAAATCGCGGTGGAAAGGCTTTCCAGATAGCACCCCTCCGGGTTCAGCCTATTTTACCGGCACGGGCACAGTGCCCGTGCCGGGATGAATACATATAGTTTGTTTACTCTCCACAAGCCGTTTGAGGTGATTGTGACCAGGCGCTGCGCTTTTTCCCGGGAAGAACAATGTTCAGGAGAACTCCCAGAATACCGGCAAGTCCGATTCCCTGAAGGGTAAATTCCCCGGCGGAAAAGCTCATGCCGCCGATACCGAACACCAGGATCAGGGCAACTATGGAAAGGTTCCTGGATTCCATGAGGTCATCACCTGATTTCACCAGGGTATTCAGGCCGATCACCATGATGGCACCGAACAAAAGCAGCATGATGCCTCCCATGACAGGTGCAGGGATGGTCTGGAGGAATGCCCCGACTTTGCCCACGAATGCAAGGGCGATGGCTGTAATGGCTGCCCAGGTCATGATTGCGGGGTTGAAAACCTTGGTCAGGGCAACGGCACCGGTCACCTCGGAATAGGTGGTGTTGGGCGGGCCGCCCAGCATGGATGCCATGGTTGTGGCGATGCCGTCCCCCATCATGGTCCTGTGGATCCCGGGGGTCTTGAGGTAATCCTTTCCGGTGATGGAACCGATTGCCAGAATGTCACCGAAATGCTCGATGGCAGGTGCGATGGCAATGGGTACGATGTAGATAATCGCCTGAAGATTCCACTCGGGCATGGTGAAGTTGGGGAGGGCAAACCAGGAGGCCTTTGCGATGGCGGAAAAATCCACAATACCGAAAATAAGCGCGGTTATATACCCTGCAATAATGCCGCAGAGAATGGGGATTAATTTAAATAGTCCCTTGCCCATAAGGGAAACAAGAACGGTGGTGGCAAGGGCCACAAGGGATACGGTAAGTGCGGTGCCTTCCGGAAAAAGAACCACGGAGCCGTCCCCGGCTTTTCCCATGGCCATGTTAACGGCAACAGGGGCAAGAATAAGACCGATGACCATGATCACGGGACCGGTTACCACCGGAGGAAGGATCTTGCTCACCACCTCACTTCCCCGCCACCGGATCAGAAGGCTCAGCAGGATGTACACCACCCCGGCAGCCGCAAGGCCGCACATGGTTCCGGGAATACCCCAGGTTTTGACCCCATAAAAGATTGGTGGAAGAAATGCAAAAGAGGAGGCCAGAAATATCGGAACCTTTCCCTTGGTTATGACCTGAAATATCAATGTGCCGAATCCTGCGGTAAAAAGGGCCACGTTGGGATCAAGTCCGGTGAGAAGGGGGACCAGGACCAGTGCGCCGAAAGCCACAAATAACATTTGGCCTCCCAGCAGTGCATCCTTGAGTCTGAAACTGTAATCCGGTGAAGATGGATTTTCCATTTAAATATACTCCTAGGGTTAAAGTGGTCTCATTTTGTATCTGTATTATAGCCAAAACGGCGTAACATATCACAAAATTTAACTAAGAGTATACCCTTTATTCAGCACGTCACGTATTTTTTGCGAAATATCTTTCATCACAACCGGTTTCAATATGAAACTTTGTTTTTCTGCTTTGATGACAACCTCTTCTTCATTAATGCTGGGCATGCTGGCGGCCATAGCCAGCTGACCTTCTCCCGAAAAAAGTCGGCCAATCCCTTATCTACAAAGTTATAATCGGTTTTACCTACAATATCAGATTGTTTTGCGCCAAAAAAACGCTCAAATTTTGTATTACAGGACAGATAGACTCCATCCGGATCTTTCAACCATACAAGATCGGGTATCGTATTGATCACTGTACGCAGGAGGGCCTCACTCTTCCCTAGAGCCTCCTCTGCCCGCTTATTCTCTGTGGTATCTTTATCAATATCGACAAATCGTAAGATCCCGTTTTTATGAGGGATTGGTGCTTCATTGGTTGGCTTTTGAGTCATTAGAAGCATCTCCGATGTCTAAAGTGGTGGTGGATCAGAAAATTATTCAATCAAAATCAATCTACAATATCTTATGGTACAAGGCAAATTAATTTCTAGTTTATGTGGGATCACCCCGGAAATAAAGAACTTCCGGATTGACACCTGATTCTATTTTCTCTATAGTTTTTGAGGCATTAAAAGCAACTGCATTCTTTGGTGCGGAAGGGAGATCTCGTGATTGATTTTATTCAGCAATATAGTCCCATCACCCAGGCGTTTGTGGCAACGCTCTTTACCTGGGGCATCACTGCAGCCGGCGCTGCCCTTGTTTTTTTTACAAAAAAGGTAAATCTCAAATTTATGGATTCCATGCTTGGCTTTGCCGCAGGTGTCATGATTGCTGCAAGTTTCTGGTCGCTGCTTGCGCCGGGTATAGAAATGGCGGAACAGATGGGGCATGTCCCTTGGCTGACAGCTGTAATCGGGTTCATGGGCGGGGGGATCTTCATGCGATTGACCGATTTATTTCTGCCCCATCTTCATTCGGGATTAAAGATTGAGCAAAGTGAGGGTATAAAGACATCCTGGCAGCGAAGTACCTTGCTTGTACTTGCCATCACCCTGCATAATATCCCCGAGGGCCTTGCCGTTGGGGTCGCCTTTGGGGCGGTGGCCGCAAATCTTCCTTCGGCTACCATTGGCGGTGCTATTGCCCTGGCCATTGGAATCGGTCTTCAGAATTTCCCCGAGGGAGCGGCTGTATCTTTGCCGTTGCGCCGGGAAGGCATGGGGCGGACCAAGAGTTTTCTCATGGGCCAGGCATCGGGCATTGTGGAGCCCGTTGCCGGTGTGATCGGTGCCGCCTTTGTCCTTTATATGCAGGATGTTCTGCCCTATGCCCTGTGCTTTGCAGCCGGTGCCATGATTTTTGTGGTGGTGGAGGAATTGATCCCCGAATCCCAGCGGACAGAGGTCCACATTGATACCGTCACCATGGCAACCATGCTCGGGTTCACCGTGATGATGAGTCTGGATGTGGCCCTGGGCTGATGGGAGCCGCGGAACAATTAGCCCCGGGAGCGTTTTTTATCGATGCCCCAGCTGATCCCATTTATCTTTTTTCATTAAATGTTTCTTGTTTTCCTGTTACATAATAGGCGACTTGTCTGTCAGAATCATCAACCACGGTGATATTCACAAGTTCATCCGTGATGATCTCCCTGGACTCGGATTTGCTCCGGATCACCGGGGTCCTCTTGGTGGGTCAAAACCCCCAGATCAGCCGATTCATCGTTTTTACAGTGGTGAACATCCAATTGCGGATAGGCAAACTGGATTCCTTCATTGTCAAATCGAAATTTGGTTTTTTCCAATAATTCGCATTTGGCCACCCAGTATTTGGCATTGTTCACCCAGCAGCGCCCGCCAATTTCCACTCCGCTTGGTGCCAGCTTTAGCACATATACCTGGGGGGCAGGCTTTGTGAGAACCCTTGCGTCTGCTGTCATGACTGCTTCCAAAACCTGTTTTGCCTTTGCCAGGTCCTGGTTTAGCACCAATCTCCATGGCAGCAGTTATTGAAACAATGGCCAAAAGGAGGATCCCCAGGCTGTTTGAAATAATTGAGATGGTGGCTGTATTTTTTGTTATTTTTGCCAGAAGAATTTTTGAATTTTTAACCGCCCATTTTGTGATAAAAAGCCCGACCACCAGAACAATCAGGGCGATAATCAATTCAAGCCCGTGATCTTGCATCAGCTTGCCCAACTCTTGCAGTTTTGAAACCTGGTCATTCATATTAGCCTCCTTAATGGGAAAGAGTTTGGAAAATTTAGGAATTGAATGTTTTTACTGCGACTGGTACAGCATACTCTTCCGGGTTCGGAAATCAATGGCATTTATCCATGCCATTGCCAATCGCTTCGGATTCTGGCACATGGGACAATTTGCCAAGGATTATAAACATTTTTTTGAATAACTATAATTTTTAACAAGTCTGCCATAATTCCGGTTATTCCTGACTTTATGTATTGTGCAACTATAATTTTTATAGTAATTGAATCGTAATCGTAATCGTAACTTTTTAAGGGGAGAATCCATCAAAGGTCTGTCCAATACTTTTTCAAGTTTTATCGCCCATATTCATCCGGTAAAAATTCCCGTAAAGGCCATGGAGTTCAGGAGTACATGGGGTCTGGGCGGCATCTGCCTTGTTCTTGTTGCAGCATTGGCGTCAAGCGGGGCCTTCATGCTTTTTGCCTACCAGCCCTTTGCAGAACTTTCCTATAATTCCGTCCTTCAATTGCAGGAAGAGTTTGTTTTTGGGCAGATGACCCGGAATATTCATTATTTTTCAGCCAATCTACTGGTTGTTGTACTATTTTGCCACATGCTCCGGGTGTTTTTCACCGGAGGATACGCAGGGGTTCGCCGGATAAACTGGATGATCGGTATCTGTATTTTCGGCCTTTTGTTAGTTTCCTGTTTTACAGGCTACCTTCTTCCCTGGGACCAGACAGCCTTCTGGGCCGTTACCATCTGCATCAATATGTTCGATTACATTCCGGGGGGCAGTTTTTTTAAAGGATTTATCACCAACACACCCGGGGTAAGCCAGCGGACGCTGCAGGTGTTTTTTACCCTGCACACCACCATAATTCCGGTTGTTTTGACGGGGTTTCTGGCCACCCATTTCTGGAAAATCCGCAAGGCAAAGGGAGTGGTGACCTCTGGGGTGAGCAAGGGTTTGAACCGTGAAAACCCAAACCCGGTAAAGTCGATCCCGGTAAAACCTGTCATGGTGAGGACCAATCCAAATTTGTTGTTGAGGGAGGCCGTGGCTGCTCTTGTCGTGATTGCCCTTATCCTGGTAATTTCGGTTCTTTCAAATGCCCCCCTGGGGGAGATGGCAAATGCAGGGTTAAGCCCCAACCCGGCCAAGGCACCCTGGTATTTTGCAGGACTACAGGAACTTTTTCTGCATTTTCATCCTTTTTT
>PIVS01000865.1 GCA_003353855.1 Desulfobacteraceae bacterium | reverse complement strand
TAGGGAAGGCTTTTTGCATATTCAGTGACATGGGCACAATCCACCACCCCTTTGATATTGGAACCGCAGTCGCAGATAAAGACACCGATATTGGGTCTTTCCCCAACCACATTGGTTTCAGGGATGCAGATTACTTCCTTTGTCATTGTGTCTCTGGCATCTTTCAGGGCATCACCGGCAGCAGAGGCTGCAGCACTGGCTTCCAGTACAGATTCGGGAATATCCTTGGGATTGTTGAACACGCCGGCCACATAGATGCCGTCCCTGGATGTTGCCACCGGTTCAAAGGAATCTGTTTTACAGAATCCATTGTCTGTCATTTCAATGCCAAGTTTATCGGCAAGCGCCTTGGTTTCCGGGGTAATTTCCAGACCCACGGACAGGACAATCATGTCGTACTCTTCCTTGACAATTTGTCCAAGCTCATCCGCATACTGGACTTGAAGATCGTGGGTATCTCTATTTTCGGTCACGGAATGAATCTTTGAGCGAATAAAATTGATCCCGTGCTTGTCCTTTGCGTTCTGGTAATATTTTTCAAATTCTTTACCAGGGGTACGCATGTCCATGAAAAAGATGGAACAATCCAGATCTCCACCGGCATGCTCTTTGGCAATAACAGCTTCTTTTACCGCATACATGCAACATACAGAGGAACAATAGGGGTTGTCACACTTGTTCATATCCCGGGAGCCCACGCACTGAAACCAGGCAATCTTTTTGGGATCTTTCCGTTTTTCCGCCAGCAGTTTGTCTTTTTTCTTTTTCGGTTTTGCAGGCAGCTTTGGAAAGGTGGTGACATGACCCATGGTGGGACCGGAAGCCGATAGAATCCTTTCAAATTCCATGGAGGTGACCACGTTGGAATAATTGACATATTGATAATTGTCAAATTTAGAGGGGTCAAAGGGTTTGAACCCGGGAGAAAAAATGATGGCCCCGGCATCCAGGGTAATGTTTTTTTCCGTCTGGGTATAATCAATGGCATTGGCGGGGCAGACCTCTTCACAGGTGCCGCATTTGTCCTTTGTCAACTTCAGGCAGACATCGGGATTAATGCCGTATTTCAGGGGAACGGCCTGGGGATATTCCACGTAAATGGCTTTCCGTTTGACAAGATCAGCATTATACAGATCATCAAATTTACCAGGACATTTTTCAGCACAGGCCCCGCAGCCTACACATAAATCCTCGTTTACATATCGAGGCTTTTTAAGGATTTCAACTTGAAAATTACCTTTTTCACCAGTGACGTTTTTAACCTCAGAAAGGGTTAAAAGCTCAATGTTTAAATGCCGGCCGACCTCGACCAGTGTAGGTGAGATAATTCACATTGCACAGTCATTTGTCGGAAAAGTCTTGTCAAGCTGCGACATCACACCGCCGATAGAAGGACCTTTCTCCACCAAATAGACATAAAATCCGGAATTTGCAAGATCAAGGGCTGAAAGCATGCCGGAAATACCGCCACCAATCACCACTACAGACCCGGTTTTTTTT
>PIVS01000864.1 GCA_003353855.1 Desulfobacteraceae bacterium | reverse complement strand
GCACAGGCGAGGGATAATCCGATTCTGGTGCCTCTGCATCATCGGATGCGGTATGCCACCGTCTTCATCAACGAGGAGCGGGCCCGCCGCCTTGGGCTTGCGGAAGATGATCTGGTTGAGGTATGGATGGCAGAATTTCCGGATGAAAAGCAGGAGGCAGTACTGTCCGTAAGCAAGATCATCCACATGGACGTGCTTTTCAGTTACCATGGTTTGGGAAAAGGTCAGGAAAAAACCACTGAAAAAATGCAGTATTCCAGAAAAAACGGCCTTAACCTCAATCATTTCGGCCGGCTCCGGTTGTCACCCGGTGTTTGCGGGCACACACCCCAGGACATTATTTTAAAAATAAGAAAGATAGGAAGAGTTAATGATGCGTTATCTCAATATGTACGATAGTATTAGTTGTCTCAATTGTCTGGCCTGTATGAGCGCCTGCTCAATGGAAAACAGGATGCGTCTTGAACGTGATAAAGGGGTAAACCTCGAAAAGGGAGTCAACGAATACCTCCCTGGGTCCTACTACCTGCGCCCCTGGCGCCGGGAGGTGGGAGAGTTTCCCAATGCCCGCCTGTTGGTTGCCTTTGAGCATTGCCGACACTGTGAAAACGCCCAATGCTTAAAAAATTGTCCATCAGGAGCCATTGAAAGGCGCCCTGGGGGTCAGGTGGTAATAAACGAATCCGCATGCATCGGTTGCCGCACCTGCCGTGATGTCTGCCCATTCAATATACCCATTTACGACAAGCAGACGGGCAAAGCCAGGAAGTGTATCGGATGCTACGACCGGGTTGAAGCAGGAATGGCACCTGCCTGTGCCTCCTCCTGTTCGACCAAGGCACTTATCTCAGGCCCCGAGGATCTTGTTTTATCCGAGGGAGAACGCCGCATCAAAACCTATACAAAAAGATTGGGTAAAGAATACATTGTTTATGGCAAAGAGAAGATCAATGGCTCAGTGGGCAGATTAGGCTGGGTGAGTATTGCAGCCAAGGAAGATGCAAAACACTACGATCTTTTTGCAAATCCGGCAAAGGCGACCATGATTGCCCGTGACGTATTCAAGGCAGGTGGCGTCGTAGGTGCTGCTGGAGCAGCAGCCGGAGCAGCTCTTCACGGCCTCTATATTTTTTCAAAACGCAGGGACCAGGTGAAAGCCGCTGAAAAAAAAACAGGGGAGGTACCCAATGAGTAATGATCAGAAGAGCAATAACAAGAAAACCATTATCGCATTCACTCGACTGCAGCGTTCATTCCACAACCATCTGCTCCACTTTATGATTTTTTTCATTATCACTGGATTGCCGCTTCTTTCTACAAGTTTCAGCTTCCTGGGGTCACTATTTGCCATACCCTATGATTTTATAGGGAGTGTGTATACGGACCTGTCCACCTCGGGCCTGACTGACAACCAGCGGCTAGCCGCCGGCCTGCAGGTCGCACGCATCATCCACCGTCTTACCGCTCTGCTTTTTCTCATAATGGCCATACCTTTTGTTGCGGT
>PIVS01000863.1 GCA_003353855.1 Desulfobacteraceae bacterium | reverse complement strand
CTCCAGGAAACTGGAAAGGAAAGAATGGGGTGAGTGACGGGGCTCGAACCCGCGGCCACCAGGACCACAACCTAGTGCTCTACCAACTGAGCTACACCCACCTCAAAATAACTCCCGCTTTCTATCAGAAACTTACCCCTTTGGCAACTCTTTTTTTATTTTTTTTATGGTTTTCACGGGTTCAAATCTAATATTTTAAGATTGACCTTGACCCTTTGTTTGACTATTATCCCTGAATACGCAAATTAATTAAAGGACTCTTAGATGAACACATTGATTACTTTTATGGTAAGGCTCATTATTGGCCTTGCCTTCGGCATTCTTCTGATCCGACTGTTCAGGCCGGAATGGAGTATTTACCACGGAGTTGGCACAGGACTCATCCTTGTTGCCCTTGCCTACGGCTTAAGTTTTTTCAGGAAACGGAAACAATAATACAGACCCTGGAGGGGTTTTTCATTGGAAAATATAATTTTAGGAACCGCCGGTCACATTGACCATGGAAAAACGAGCCTGGTCAAGGCATTGACAGGCGTGGAAACCGACCGGCTCAAAGAAGAAAAAGAAAGGGGCATTACCATAGAACTCGGCTTTGCCTCCCTTGACCTTCCCAATGGGAAACACATCGGCATTGTGGACATGCCAGGTCATGAAAAATTTGTCAAAAATATGGTGGCAGGATCCAGCGGTATTGATGTGGTGACCATGGTCATTGCTGCAGACGAGGGGGTGATGCCCCAGACCCGGGAACACATGGAAATCTGCAATCTCATGGGAATCCAGCACGGGATCATCGCCCTGACCAAGACAGACCTTGTTGATGAAGATCTGCTGGAACTGGCCCTGGATGATATCAATGATTTTGTCCAGGGAACTTTTCTGGAGGACAAACCCATCATCCCCCTCTCCTCGACAACTGGCCAGGGGCTGGATGACTTTATTGCCACCCTTGAATCCATTTGTGACCATATCCCTGAACGTAAATTTTCTTCCATTTTCCGGCTGCCCGTGGACCGTGTTTTTTCCATGAAAGGGTTTGGAACGGTTATCACCGGCACCCTGACCTCCGGGACAATAAGTGTGGGAAATGATATCATGGTCTATCCCAAAAGAATTGTTTCCAAGGTCAGGGGAATCCAGGTTCACAGCAACGGTGTAGACAAGGCCGGTCCAGGGACAAGGACGGCCATCAATTTCCAGGGTCTTGACAAGGACTCGGTTTTCAGGGGGGATATTCTCTCCACCCCCGGCACCCTCATTGAAAGCTATATGGTGGATGCCCATTTCCATTATTTGAAAAGCAATGCCAAACCTGCAAAACCCAGGACCCGGGTGAGGTTTCATTCCGGGACCAGTGAAATTTTAGGATATATGATCCTTCTGGACAGAAAAGAGTTACTGCCCGGAGACGAGGCACCGGTTCAATTCCGCCTGGAGTCCCCTGTCTGCTGTATTAAAGAGGACAGGTATGTCATCAGAAGTTATTCCCCCATAAAAACAATTGGCGGCGGC
>PIVS01000862.1 GCA_003353855.1 Desulfobacteraceae bacterium | reverse complement strand
AGGGTTGATTTTTCAGGGTCCATGCGCTCGTCAATGTAATGATTGCGGCTAAGGCCGAATTTATGGCCGGTGGAGGGTATGAATTGCCATAGTCCAAGTGCTCTGGCAGAGGAGAGGGCACGCAATTTATAGCCGCTTTCAATTAATGGGAGCCAGGAAAGCTCTTCGGGCAGGCCGGCTTTTTTTAATTCTTTAACAATATACGGCCTGTAGCGGGCTGCCCGCTCCATGGATTGGATAAAATACTTTCTTTCAGGGCCGGTAAATCTTTTAATTTCTGCCTGGACGTAGGCATTCATGGTTATTGGGATTTCTTCGTGCTGTCCGGTTACGACTATTTGACGGGAGGCATAAATCTCAAGAATTCGTTTGGATATTAGATACCGAACATCCTCTTTTTGCTGGCTCAGTTCATTGGCAACATTGTGATCAATCTCAAGGATCAGGTAATATGCTGAATCAAGGCTGTTAAGTGCCTCATCAAGATCGCCCTCCTCCCACATCGTCTGGGCATAATTGCAAAGCTCAAGGGCTTGGTCTATTTTCTCCTGTCCAGGGCTTTTGGTGTCTTTTGTTTCATTTTTTTTGCCATCGGACGAAAAAGAGCGGGCCGATGATTGGGTTTTACCCTGAAGTAACTTTTTGTTTAAATTGTCTTCGGGGGCATTTTTCCGGGTGTCGGTTCCCTCGGTGATTTCCATGTTGGATTCATTAAAGGCAATGGGATTGTCTCCAGGCTGGGAGCCTGTACTGTTTTTCTGGCCTAGTGAGGCTTTGGCGTCAGGGTGAACCGGTTTTGCAGAGTTGAGTCGGGCTTGCTGGCAACCTGCCGTTAAAAAAACGATTAATGTAATGATAGCCAGTCTTTTAAAATTCATTCTTCTCCTAAAGCCTAAAGGTATTGTTTCAATAATGTTGGGCATTAATTAATAGATTAGAGGGGCCTTGTCAATAGTGTCCTTGTGTTTTTAGGTCTTGGGAGTCTAACTTAAAAGCCGGACCCAATGGTAATTAAATGCGGCTCCTTATAGTTGTTAAAGAAAAACTTGTATAAACAAGGTCGTTCATTTATATTGGATGGATTGTTCTTGGGTTTATATTTCAAACTAACCGTTTGGATAAGATTTATATGGTTTACCGAGTGGATCGAAAAGAACGGAGGATATCGGGGTAAAATTGCGGTTTTATGGTATCTATCGATGTTAATCGCCTTGTATCGGATGAGGTGGCCTTAGATTCTGCTTGATAAACTTGAAGTGCTCTGTTATATTCTCCCGGTCTTTATCAATGTGACGAAGTTGTTGCAATTATTAAGATGTGCCGATATAGCTCAGTTGGTAGAGCATCTCACTTGTAATGAGAATGTCCTCCGTTCGATTCGGGGTATCGGCTCCAAAAATGCTTTGGTGGGGTTCCCGAGTGGTCAAAGGGATCAGACTGTAAATCTGACGGCTCAGCCTTCGGAGGTTCAAATCCTCCCCCCACCACCAAAAGTATTGTGTAGGAGATCTTGTG
>PIVS01000861.1 GCA_003353855.1 Desulfobacteraceae bacterium | reverse complement strand
CCTGGACCCGGCTGAATACCGGGTGGCCCCCAAATGGATAAGCCTATCCCTGAAGGCGGCTGATTCCCGGGTGGAAATAGTAATACCAAGCCTAGGCATAAAAAGACGCCAGGCCAGCATGCACTGGACAAACTTTTTGTCCGACAACAGATTTTTCGGGGCGATCCCACCCTCCGCCTTTGTCATCCGGGGCAGGGACAGGGAAACCTCCACATGGGGAAATTTTTGTTCCAGATATTTGGCATGGGCTCCGGCCATAAAGGCTTCTGTCCCGGGGTCTCCCAACCCGAACAGGGTGCCGATATTCACCGCCCGGAACCCGGCCCTTGCCCCCCGTTCCGGGGTTAACAGCCGGTATTTATAATCTGCTTTTCTCCCCTTCGGATGGACCTCATTATAGATCTTTTGATCATAGACTTCCTGGTAGACGGTCAGGGAATCTGCCCCGGCCGCTGTCATTGCGCAATAGGCATCCTCATCCATGGGAAACATTTCCAGGGCAATGGAGGAAAAATAGGTTTTCAAAATTTCCATTGCATCCGTGAGATAGGACAAAGGGGTTTTAGCCGGCGCCTCCCCGGTGAGGACCAGGATGTGGCGGATGTTCATGTCAAAGATGGCCGCGGCCTCCTTTTGGATCTCCCCAAGAGTCAACTGGGTCCGCTTAAACCCGGTGCCGGAATTAAACCCGCAATAAGTACAATGGTTGGAACAAAAATCCGAAATATACATGGGGGCATAAAGGCCTATGGTCCGGCCAAAATACTGGTGGGTAATTGCCTGTGCTTTTTGGGCCATACTTTCCAGAAAATTTTCTGCTGCAGGAGACAGGAGGGTCAGCAGATCATTGGTACCCAGGGGTACACGGGTGTCCACCCGGTTCAAGACGTTTTCGACATCCCCCGGCCGGACCGAGTCAAACCCCCCTTTAAAATCAAAGGATTCATATTCTTTTACCTGGTCAAAAAAGGACATGGCTACTCCCTTAAAAAACCGGTTAAAGGGGAGGAAGCCGCAGCCAGACGATTTTTCCCGGCAAGATTGGCGTTAAAGGCCATGCGGCCGGCCTTTACTGCCATGGCAAAGGCTTTGCCAGCAAGACTTGGATCCTCGCTTGTGGCAATGGCAGTATTGACCAGAACGGCATCAGCCCCCATTTCCATGGCTTCGGCTGCCTGGGAGGGTCTTCCTATACCCGCATCCACCACAACGGGCAGCTTGCTGACCTCAATAATCCGCTCAATCATCTCTTTCATTTCAAGGCCTCTGTTGGACCCGATGGGAGAGCCCAGGGGCATGACCGCAGCCGCCCCTGCATCGTACAATTGCTGGGTCACGGTGATATCCGGCATCACATAGGGAAGGACCACAAATCCCTCTTTGGCAAGGGCCTCTGCAGCTTTAAGGGTCTCGTGGTTATCCGGCAGCAGGTATTGCATGTCCGTGATCACTTCAATCTTTATAAAGTCACCGCAGCCTGATTCCCTGGAAATTCTGGCAATCCTCACCGCCTCATG
>PIVS01000860.1 GCA_003353855.1 Desulfobacteraceae bacterium | reverse complement strand
TTCCAGAAATCGGGCACGGAATACCGTTGCCAGGGCAAATTCATTAAAAAGGTACTTTCCTTTTTTCTTTTTCCATTGACGTCTTCGTTTATCAATTCCACCTCCCGGCACCACGACATGCACATGCGGATGAAAATCCAGCCGCCTGCTGTGGGTGTGCATAACCATAGTCATGCCGATTTCCGCGCCCAGATGCTTCGGATTCAGTCCAAAATCAATCAGGACGCTGGAAACACAAGTAAATAAAATAGAATATACTTTCCTTTGGTGGTTCCAGGTAAAGGATCTTAGTTCATAAGGCAATGTAAACGTTGCCATGAAATAGTGAACAGGCAATAACTTCATCTGCTGCCGGTCAAGCCACTGACTGGCCTCATGGTTCTGACATTTTGGACAGCTCCGATGCCCGCAGGAAAGCGGACGCCATTCTTCATGATTACAGTCAGGACAGTGAACGAACAGTTCGCCGGAGTCCGGTGTCCGGCATCGGCAAATGGCATTGATTGCCTTCAGGTGTCCCGGCAGGAGTGCGTCTGCATATTTGGTAGTGTATGCCTTTTGATATTGAGTGATAATAGCAGCCAGTTCCATGATTATACCCCCTTTAGGTCAATATGAAGAGAGTTGATCAGGGCATTGATGGTGCTCAGGCTGTCTTTTTCTGTAAAATCAGTCAGGTGGGTATATCTTACAGTGGTCATGAGGCTGGAATGCCCCAGGATTGCCTGGATATGGCGGAGACTTAAACCGCGTTCAAGCAGATGGGTGGCAAAGCTGTGGCGCAAGGAATGGATAGATACTTTTTTTTAATGCCGCATTCATTGACCACGACCTTCATGGCTTTTTGGGCACCGCCCCGGTCCATATGATTTTTTGCCTGTTGAATGGTTTTTAAAGAACCGGTGCAATTGGGGAATATCAGTTTTGGATGTTTATGCTGCTGCCAGAGAGCGCGCAATGCCAGCAAGGTCAGGTCCGGCAACGGTACAAACCGGTCTTTATGCCCTTTGCCCCGCCGGATATGGACTCTTTTCAAACCGGCATCAATATCTCTGACTTGTATTGATAATGCTTCTGCCAGGCGCAGTCCCATCGAGTAGGTGGTTAACAGAAAAACACGGTATCGAAGTTTGCGTGTTTTTCCGATGATTTTTTCAATTTCAAATGGCGTTAGAATATCCGGCAGGGTTTTGATTTTGGGGGGTTTTATGATTTTAAACCATTCCCAGTGAACTTGAATGACATGCCGCCAAAAAAATTGCAGGCCATTTCGATCTATCTTGACGGTGCTCCACGAGTAGTTATTAACCAGATATCCGAAATAGCTTTCCAGTTGATCCAGGGTTAACTGGTCTGGACAGCAATCAAAATAATCCCTGATCCGTCGGACAGACCGGGAATAGGCATCAATGGTCTTTTCGCTCTTGCCCTGCAACTTAAGTAATCTCAGATGACGATCATAGAGTTTGTTAAATCGATTTACTTCTGCTGGCTTCATAGTATATACTCCTTTTTTATAA
>PIVS01000299.1 GCA_003353855.1 Desulfobacteraceae bacterium | reverse complement strand
TTCTTAAATTATCACAGTCCCGCTGTGCACAAAGCCATAGATTCTTTCAAATTGTTTCGGAATAGATAATATTAGGCCCATGAAAGGATTTTCAAGCAGGCTTGCCGAAAGGACACTTTATTTCTCCATAGTGTTCTGAATATAACAGAACGGTATTTTCGTTTGAAATATAGACCATACTTCTATTTTTTGATGCTCATTTTGTTCTCCATAATCTGCCATATAGAGGTCTAACTTGGGGTGTACAATCCCTGGGGAGGATCAAACAGTCCCTAACCTAAAAACATTGGAAGGAGAAAGAATCGTGCGTTTCAAAACTTTTTTGATTACTGTTGTTGCCGCCTGCCTGGCTACAACCATGGGATGGTCACAGGACGGCACAGATCTCTCGACTGCGGTTGTAACAAAAAGAGAGATGGTGGTGACCGCGAATCCTCTCGCGACCGAAGCCGGAGCACACATTCTAAAAATCGGCGGCACAGCGGCTGACGCGATGGTGGCTGTGCAGACTGTGCTTGGTTTGGTCGAACCGCAATCTAGCGGCCTCGGCGGCGGCGCCTTCATAGTGTATTACGATGCCAAAACCGGAACGACGACCACAATTGACGCCAGGGAAAAGGCACCTAATAATGCGAGTGAGGACCGTTTTCTGGATGATGATGGTGAATCAATCGGTTTCTCCAATGCCTGGCAGAGTGGCCTTTCGGTGGGTGTACCGGGTACGCCGAAAATGATGGAATACATGCATGACCGATATGGGAAATTACCTTGGCAAAGATTGTTTGTACCGGCCAAAAAGCTGGCACAAAAAGGATTTGAGTTGACGGAACGTACCAGCTCGCAAGTGGCCGGCCTTTTGGAGCGCAATAGCGGCTGTGGAGATGATGAGAGATTGTATTTCAGGGACCCAAATGCATTTGAATATTTTGTCAATACCGATGATTGCACAGCAAAACCAGCCGGCACCCTCATACGCAACAAGGCGTATGCCAATACGCTGAAGGCCCTGGCCCGAAAAGGCGTAGACGCATTCTACTATGGGCCTATCGCCCGGGACATAGTCAATGCGGTCAATGGCGATTTGAACATCCCCGGTGACATGACAGAAGAAGACCTGGAGAACTATCAGGTTGTTGAGCGTATACCTGTTTGCATCGACTATATGGGTTACAATGTATGCGGCATGGGTCCACCCTCTTCCGGCGGTTTGGCAGTTGGGCAGATTCTCGGCATTTTGGAAAGTCGTCCCGAACTGATGGGAGTCGGCCCCTTGGATGCGGATACAGTTCACTTGTTCAGCCAAGCTGGCCGTCTCGCATTCGCGGACCGCGGTAAATACGTTGCCGACAGTGATTTCGTTCCTGTTCCGGTGACGGGCATGTTGGATCCTGTATATCTGGCTGACCGCGCCGCTCTTATCACCAGTATTGACATGGGCACTGCATTACCAGGTAATCCTCCAGAAGCGATTGCGGCTTATGCCCTCGATACGGGCGCAAAGCTAACCGGAACCAGCCACGTATCCATCATAGACAGATATGGTAACGCCCTTTCCATGACCACAACCATAGAAAGTCCTTTCGGCAACGGTGTTATGGTGAGAGGATTTTTGTTAAATAACGAGTTGATGGATTTCTCGTTTGCTTTCGAGGATGCAGAAGGAAATCCAATCGCAAATCGTGTCGAGCCCAACAAGCGACCCCGTAGTTCCATGTCACCGAGTATCGTTTTCGATGGGGATGGAAAGGTCGAATTGGTGACAGGATCACCAGGAGGTTCTCGCATCATCGGTTATACGGCTCAATCGATTATGAACGTGATAAATTTCGGCCTTGATCCCCAAGAGGCGATCAACATGCCCCATTACCAGAACCGCAACTCGTATACGCAACTGGAAACTCCGATCCCTGGGGTTACCATTGATTATGATGCTGATGCTCTATCCGAACAATTGCTTGATGAATACAAATACAGCGATGTGAGGATCGGGAGCATGACCAGTGGATTGTCTAACATTCAAGTGCTCGAATCAGAGCTTATCGGAGGTGCAGACCACCGACGCGATGGTGCGGTGGGCGGCCGATAGTTAGTGTCATATTATTACCCAACAGAGTTTGCTTTAAAGGGACTCTGGATAATGATACCCAGACTTGCTCATCCTGGCCGTTATGTGCTGAATGATAATTAACGATTTCCGGAGGTGAGCCTTGTTACGATGTCGAAAAATTATTACAATTCTAATTTACTTGTCTATTCTTGCCTCTACCATGTGCTCCTATGCCGAAGAAGAAATTGAAGATTTAATTTATATCGCAGAATCGAATGGCAAGATTATCGCTATTATAGAGGGGATAAAGACAGTGCCCTTTGATCTTCGTTCCAAGGAGAAGGTGTTATGGAGTGGTTCAAGCGGTTATTTAGGTGCATTTTTAACCAATTATCGGTTTTTTGTAATATCTACTTCATCAGGTGCTTGGAAAGTATTGCATTTGAAGTCAAACGAGTCAGAAAAAGCAATTGTATCCTTATCTCCATTTATTGCTTTGCTGGCAACTAAAGATCGTGTTATCGGCTATGATGCTTCGTCTAATCAATTTATTGAAACTCAAATTCCACTTGATGATGAGCTGATTGTAACAGAAGCAGAAAAACATGTTGCTGTGGTGGTTACATCTAGCCGTGCATTTGCTTTGGCAGCAAAATCTTCATCTTTTACGGAAGTACGTCTCAGAATTAGAGAAACTGTAGAGGAGGTAAAAGTAACATCAAGTAAAGCAACAGTTCGCACCTCTGATCGTTTGCTAACCTTTGAAGCATCAGGTTTTACCTGGCATGAATACAGACTTAATTAATTCTTTAGCTGACACATAACCGATGTTAAACTATATGAACCAGAAGCGTCATCACAAGCCATTCTTTCAAATTAATCTCTATAACCTAAAACTTGCAAGCGCTCAATGGGGGTGCTGAAACCATTGCTGGGGGGCGTCCTAATTCAATTTTTGAGCTAAGACGATCAGAATTTCGGAAAAATTATGGCAGCAGGGATACTGGGCTCTAATAATTCAAAGAACACCTTTCTAAAATTCTAATTTTGTGTTTTATAAGCATCATGAAACCTCAAAACGACCCCAATGTCCAAGCTGCCGATCATCGAACACATCGGCCTTCAGGCTTTACAATACAGTACATAATCGTTGGTAAACGCACAGCCCCATCAGATTCCAAAGGCTGGACTGCAGTTATTATGGACCGAGCCAGCCGGTTTATTGTAGATCAACGATGTGGCAAAAAAAATGCAACCTTATTCAAATCGGTTATGAAAACTGTATGCCAGTATGTTAATCATACTAACGATTTGTCTTTTCTCTCAGATGGGGAAAGACGATATGGCAACATACTCTTTAACTTGTGCTCTAAAATTTTACAAACAGGGAAAAAGGGACGTCCTCCCAGAGTTCTTCCAAAAGGTATCCGAGTTCGTGTTAAAAACAAAGGTGATCAAAAACATAAAAAAGGCCGTAAACGCCAAAAATACCAAGCTCCTCAGCGTGAACATCCAGACACGAATCAAAATTTGGCGGAGCCTGAGATTCATGCTAACCATCTTGAGGCTCAAAACGCAGCAACCAGGAGAAGGGATAGCACTTTTAGAAGGAAAACAAACACTTACGCAAAGACAAAAGAAGGATTACAAAGAACTCTGGATGTTCATCAAATAATACACAATTATGTTCGCCCTCATTGGACAACAAGAAAAGTCCCTGCGGTCTCTTTGGGGATCTTGTCAAAGCCCAGTGCCGGTGTTACTGGATAATGATTTTTTGAATGGTTTTGGATTCTGAATGGAGATGTCCTGGTAGTTTTATTTATTTTTGATTATATGTTCACCGGTCCTCTTTTTCTTCATCACCCTTTCTTTCAATCTTGCAATTTAACGGCAATTACAATTGATTTTTATTCTGAGGATGATAAAATAGTCTATACAAGATGTGGTAGTCAGCAAATATTTAAAAAATCCGGACTGGTGAAAGACGTGCTCTGTAAATTGGGAGATTTGACTGAGCTTAATACCATCATTGTGGGGTTTATAGTTACTTCATTTTGTCAAGATTATTGCTTTTTTGTCTTTGTTTAAATTGAATGCCATCCAAAAAAAATGAGTTTCGATGATGGTATCTGATTATGTATCCTCGGTGAAAAAATCTGGCCTCAATGATACCATCTGTATCGTAAAACTTTTGATGTTTTATGAATAATGCAAGAGTTGTTGAGTGTCAAAACGTTGCGACTGGACACATAATATTTCTGTTCTTCAACTCTCTTTTCAATTTTTAACTCAGAATGGGGAATCTGTTTTATGCCTTGGTTAGTTCCATCGCTTATTGCAACAATGACAGGAGCCATTATTTTATTGTTCTGTTACTCCTACCTATATACTCAGGACAAACAGAAATATCTTAAAATATGGGCAGTAAGCTGGGGAATATATTTTACAAGATACATTTTTCTACTTGCCATGCTGTTGTGGCAGAAAAACGGTTGGCTTCTGATTGGTAAGCAACTTTCCACTCTTGTCAGCGGTGTTCTGCTTTTATATGGGTCATACTTATTTATTAATAAAAAATTTCCGAGAATTCTGATCTTAGTTTCTTTATTGAGCATTCTATGGGTTTTTTACAGTATATTAACAAAATTACCTTTTTTGTATATGGCATTGCCAACGTTTACTTTTATGGCGGTTATATACATTTGGACCGGTCTTGTGTATTTGAATTATTCAAAGACCGAGCAAAAGGAGGCATCAGTTGTGGGGGTCGCATTTATTTTATGGGGGCTACACAAAGGTAACTATCCATTTTTAAGACCCATTGCCTGGTTCGCTCCCTGGGGATATCTGATAGCAGCCGTTTTTGAATTTGTAACAGCCCTTGGATTGATCATTGTATATTTTAGCAAAACGAAAGATAAACTTATCGATAATCAGGATAAATTACATAATTTTATAAAAAAATCTCCCCTCCCAATCGTCATTACAGACAATAACCAGAACATTAAATTTTATAATGATAAATTTATCGATACCTTCGGCTACACTTTAGATGATATTTCTACTGCAGAACAATGGTGGGAAAAGATCTATCCTGACCCTGATTATAGGATTAAAATTCAAGATTCATGGTATTCTGCAATTGAAGAGGCAAAACTGCAAAACACGGATATTGGAATGCAGGAATGGGAGATGACCATAAAAGATGGTTCAAAAAAAGTTTGTGAGTTTTATATGATGCAAACGGTCGATGGTGGCTTCATTGTGATGAACGATATAACCGAGCGCAAGCAGTTCGAGGAATCTATTCGCAGGAACGTGGAGCGGCACAGAACAATACTCAAAACAGCCATGGACGGTTTCTGGTTAGTCGACAATGTGGGTCGCTTTCTCGAAGTCAATGAGACCTATTGTAAAATGAGTGGCTATGCTGAACACGAGCTCCTCTGCATGAATATCAGTGACGTGGAAGATGTCGAGATGGCCGCCGACACCGCAGCACGCATACAGACGATCCTGTCCGAGGGACAGGGCCAGTTTGAAAGCCGCCACCGCCGCAAGGATGGGAGCGTCTTCGATGTAGAAGTAAGTGTTCAGTATCGACCGTCAGATGAACCAAAATTAGTGGTCTTCATTCGCGACATAACAGAGCGAAGGCAGGCCGAGGATTCGGTAAGGAAGAGTTTAGGTCGAATGAGAACCATGTTCAATGAAGCTCCCCTGGGTATTGCCTTGATTAACTCACTGACAGGACAAATATACGAAGTCAATCCAAGGTATGGTGAAATTGTTGGCAGACCCCTTGAGGAAATGGCCTCAGTTGACTGGATGAGCATCACCCATCCGGATGATGTGCAGAAAGATTTGGATAATATTGCTCTATTGAATGCCGGGGAGATAACCGGGTTCAATGTGGAAAAGCGATATATTAAACCGGATGAATCTGCGATTTGGGTTAATGTGACTGTTACACCTGTAAAGGTTGACGATCAAACTCAACCCAAGCATCTTGCCATGATAGAAGATATCACCTCCCGAAAACAGGCAGAAGTTGAGAAGAAAAAGCTTGAAACCCAACTGCGCCAGGCTCAGAAGATGGAAACCATTG
>PIVS01000016.1 GCA_003353855.1 Desulfobacteraceae bacterium | reverse complement strand
GTTTATCCCGGGGTAACCGAAGATATCTGCGTGCCGATTTTGGAAAAGGAATCCGGGTTGACCTGGAAAAAAGATTTCCATGTGGGATATTCACCGGAGCGGATTAATCCCGGGGACAAGGAACATACCCTGACCCGCATTGTAAAAGTGGTGTCAGGGGATGATGATCCTACCCTGGAAAAGGTGGCGGCCCTCTACGAGTCCATTGTTGTTGCAGGGGTTCATAGGACTAAAAATATCAAGGAGGCAGAAGCTGCCAAGGTGATTGAAAATACCCAGCGGGATTTGAATATTGCCCTGATGAATGAGCTGGCATTGATATTTGACAGACTGGGGATTGATACCAAGAATGTCCTGGAGGCAGCCGGCTCCAAATGGAACTTTTTAAAGTTTTCCCCCGGCCTTGTGGGGGGCCACTGCATTGGGGTGGATCCTTATTATCTGACCTTTAAGGCAGAGTCTGAAGGGTACCACCCCCAGATTATTCTGGCCGGCCGACGTATAAACGATAATATGGGGCGGTTTGTGGTCGAAAAGACAGTCAAGATGATGATTGCCCAGGGGCAGCCCATACGGGACACCCGGGTGGGAATCCTCGGGCTTACCTTTAAGGAGGACTGTCCGGACTTGAGAAATACCCGGGTGGTGGATATCATTTCAGAGCTGGATTCCTATGGATGCGATGTAATAGTTCATGATCCCATGGCAGATCCTTTGGAGGCAAAAAAATATTACGGGGTGGATCTATGTTCCTGGGAGGATTTAAAGAATCTTGGGGCAATCATTCTGGCGGTTCCCCACGGGGCCTACAAAGAAAAAAGTGTGGATGATCTTGTATCAACCCTGGGACAGGGCGGGTGCCTGATTGATGTAAAAAGCCTTTTGGATGTGGATGTGGTAAAAAAGACAGGGGTGCCTTTCTGGCGGCTTTAAGTTTTTTTTTCAGCGGTTAGTTTTGGTGGAGGGGTATCCAGGTTTGAAAGGGCATGGATCAGCAGGTCTGCCTTGAATACGGGGGGGATGACCGATCTGTTTGCCAATAGAAAGGCAAGGGCTTTTTCTGCCGATTTTTCTGCCCCGGATTTCCGTCCGGCTTCCAGAAGCACATAGGCAGCTGCTGCCCTGATCAGAGCCTGGATAAGTTTTTTTTCGTTTCCTTTTGCCTGAATCCAAAAGGGTTCCAGCCATTCATGGCATTCAAAAAAAAGAGCCTGGTCCCATAGGAGGCAGGCCGTGGTAAAGAGGTCAGCCGGCACCGATTTCTGGGCAGATTTTAGAAGGCTAAGAATGGCCTGGTATCGGGTCTGTCGATTGTCAATATACTCCCTGTGACAGGGTTCAAGCTTTTTTTGCTCCAGGGCAAGGACGGTGTGATCTACCCTGCCCATGTGCTTTTCCAGGATGGCCGCCAGAAAACTTTGTGACAACTCATTTCTGATATCCCGGCACAACCGGTTTTCAAAGGGCGAAAAAGACATTATAAATTTATTTCCCAGCACCGGTGGATTTTTTTTTGTTTGGTGAGGTAGTCCTCGGGAATACTTGCCTCTGTTATTTCGGTGATATCCGTTACGTTCAGGCGGTTGGGCTCCATATCAAAGTTCTGGTGGTTGGTGGAAAAAAAGATGGTTCCGCCTGTTCGCATGAGTTCAAACACCCCATTGAGCAAGAAGGGGTAGTCCCTGGCAATGTCAAAATGTTTGTCTGTCTCCTTTGTGGTGGAGTAGGAGGGGGGATCCACCACGGCCAGGTCAAAGGAGAGGTTTCTCCATTTGGCCTTGGCCAGAAAATCAAGGGTATCTTCCTGGACCAGAGTATGCCGGGGATGGGTGAGCTTGTTCAGTTCCAAATTCTCTTTTGCCCAGTTGATGGCGGTTTCAGACCGGTCAACGGACAGGGTGGTTCTGGCACCGCCCCTGGCTGCATAACAGGTAAAGGCGCCGGTGTAGCAATAGAGGTTGAGAAAATCTTTGTCTTTGACCATTTTTTTAACCCGCTCCCTTGTATTTCGATGGTCGGAAAAAAGGCCGGTGTCAACATAATCGCTGGGGTTGATATAAAATTGCAATTCCCGTTCCCACATGGGGATTTTTTGATTGGTATGGTTGAGTCGTTGGTACCGGGCGCCTTCTTTGATACCTGCCTTTCGGATTTTAAGGTGGAGTTTTTCCCTTGGAACATTTAAAGCTTTTGCCACAGCTTTTCCCATGAGGGGCAGCCAGTCAGGCGTCGATTGTTTCCGGCTGTATTCGCCAATGACCAGATGGCCGCCATACCAGTCCACCACTGCCCGGATATCGGGAATATCCCAGTCATAGAGTCTGAAAACCTCCAGGTTCTGTTTGGCATAGCGTTTTCGTAAATGCTTGTATTTTTTTTTGACCTTGTTAGCCAGCATCCGGGCCTGGGCCTGGACTTTAATTTGATATGCTTCATCAGTTTTCATTTGTTATTTTATACACCATACGGGCTGGCATGGCAAGGGTGTCAAGGGTAGTGACCCAGGGAGATAACAAGTATTTAGATCCTGTTGTAAAACAGAGAATTATTTCACAACAGGATTACTTTTCTTAAGTTAAATGGAGTTTTTTAATACCTGGCAGGTTTCCGTTGCGATCTGGAGTTCTTCATTGGTGGGAACTATCCATATGGGGACGCGGCTGTTGGTTCCGTGAATGGTGTGGGGTTCAGATGATCTGACATCGTTTTTAGCAAGGTCAAGTTCAATGCCGAATACAGACATATCTGCCAGAGCTTTTGCCCGGACTATTTCATCATTTTCTCCAACTCCGGCGGTAAATACTAATCCGTCTACCCTTCCAAGTACGGCGGCATAGGCCCCAATATATTTTTTGATCTGGTAGGCAAACATTTCAACTGCCAGTTTGGCCAGCTTGTCGCCTTGAGCTGAACGATCATGTATGTCACGGAGGTCGTTGAGCCCACAGATACCCTTGAGGCCACTTTTTTTGTTTAGTACCTCATCTATTTGTTTCTGACTCATGCCGGTGTTATCCATCAAGAATCCGAAAATAGCCGGGTCCAGATCTCCCGATCTTGTCCCCATCATCACCCCGGCAAGGGGAGTCATGCCCATGGAAGTATCCAGGCATATTCCTTGTTTAATGGCGCAAATGGAGCAGCCATTGCCCAGGTGCAGGGTAATAAGGTTTAGCTCTTCCAAGTTTTTACCCATGAGCGCGGCGGTTTTCTTGGCTACATATTTGTGGGAAGTGCCATGGAATCCATATTTGCGTATTTTGTGCTTTGTGTAGTATTCATAGGGAAGAGCGTAGAGATAAGCTTTTTCCGGAATGGTTTGGTGAAAATTGGTATCAAATACTGCCACCTGGGGTTTGCCGGGAAATAGATCTTCAGCCAGTCGAATTCCGATGAGGTTGGGCGGATTGTGCAAGGGCGCCAGGGGATTGTTTTCCTGGATGGCATTTTTTACATTCTCATTGATCCTGGTGGCGGACTTGAATGCTTCTCCTCCCTGGACCACACGATGGCCTATGGCATCAATTTTTTGGGTGATCAGTTCCGCCATCAGGTGCATGGCTTTTTGGTGATCTTCTATGGTTATTGTTTTTTTTGTTTTATGTTCGTCCCCCTGGGAAAATGTTTTGTGGGTCATGATTCCCTGGCTTTCGCCTATCCTCTCCATAACACCACCGGCAAGGGCGATTTGATTCTCCATATCAAAAAGTTGATATTTTAAGGAGGAACTACCTGTGTTGATTACTAATACATTCATGAATTTTTCTCTTTAAGATCTAAAAATAAATTTTAATTTATGGGAAACGATGGATAATATTCTTATATGAAACTCTCACCAAAATACTGTAATTATAGGGGTTCCATTTTTTGTTGTGGTCAGGAGCAAATACCATGCTCCGGCCATGCCGGTTATTATAAAAGCGTATTTTTCAGCTCTTGACTTGGTGAAGGAATAACCACATGGCTTAGAACTGGTCCTGAATCACCCACACCTTCAACTCCTGCAATTACAGAAGCTTCAACTGACCCGACATCCCCCGTAAAAGTAACAAAAGATTTTCCAGCCATACCTGCTGCAAAGCGAATTTCAAGTAGAGTTATCTGTCCTGCTTTTGCAGCTGCATCCGCCGCAAGTATGCTCGCCACGGTTGTACTGGTTTCAATTACTCCAAGGGCATCTATTCCGGGAGCAACGGTTGTTCCGCTGAGAGCCGGGGCAACGCTCTCATGAACACTGGCGATGACAAACTGGTCTATGATCATCTCCCGGCCGATTTCCTGTCCGGTTTCAACGGAACTTTTTACTGACCCGGTATCTCCTGTCACCATAATCAGGTAACGACCCGGGCAGGTCGGGCGGGCCATTATAAGTTCAACATTTGCAGCTTTAATCATCTCATCTGCAGTTTTAATTCCTATTGCGATACTGTTTAACTCAACACAGCCAATTGTTTTAAAATTCATTATTCAAACCTTTAATTAAATCTTTCTGATCTTTACAACACCTGCTTCAATGCTTTCAACAATTCCATCAATTGAAGCGTGAATACGAGCACCAAGGGCATTTTCAGGAATTTCACCAATAAGATCACCTTTTGTGACATTATCTCCCTGGTTAACCAGACAAACAGCCGGTGCACCAATATGCTGGTTCAATGGAATTTTCACCACATCCGGTACAAAACCCTCAACCAGGGTGGGGTGGGTATCATACTTTGTAATATTTAATCGCTGCATTAAACGTTTAGTCGGCACATATCTGGTATTTCGGAAGGGATGATTTTTAGGCTCTTCACCTGTTCCCTGCCATCTCTTTCCATCCCCCATTAATTCATTTTTGATTAAAACATTCACCTCCCGTGGAGAGATCCCCATGGGGCATGCAAATTTTTCACAAACACCACATTCGCAGCACAGAAGTGCTTCTTTCCGTGCTTTATGATCAATATCATCCGTATCACCCGTAAAAAGAGACCGCATGATTTTGTGGGGATTTATACTATGTCCCAGAAGCTTTCTTGGACATAGTTCGGTGCAATGGGTGCACTGACAACATATGGTACCTGTAATTCTTTTGATTTTAACAGGGTCCATAACTTTTTGTGAAATCACATTGTGGTCCTTTGGAAGAACAATCAATCCACTGGTTACTTTCGTGACGGGCTGATCAATATCGGTAAGAACCTTTCCCATCATTGGCCCGCCATCTATAACCCGATAATCTGTGATCGTGGGTCCACCTGCAAATTCAAGAAGATCTGACACAATGGTTCCCACTGGAACCTTTACCACCATGTCCTGTCCCACTTCACCTGTTATGGTAACGTATCTTTGTGTCAGGGGAATATCATTCATGGCCTTTGCAACATTGAATATGGATTCAACATTACTCACTACAACTCCCACCTGAAGTGGTATTCCGCCTTCTGGTACTATGCGGCCTGTAACCTCTTTTACCAGAACCTGTTCATCACCGGAGGGGTAGAAATCTTTCAGTTCAAATAGTGCAATGCGTCCCTTGCTATCTTTATCCACAGCTTTTTGTACCGACTTCATCGCTTTGCCGTGCTTACCCTTAAGGCAGATATAGCTTTTTTTTGCTCCCGTACAGTCAAGAATTGTATTAAGACCAGCTAATACGGTATCGATCTCCTGATCCATTAAATGGGGATCACTCATGAGAAGGGGTTCACATGATGCACCGTTTACCAAAACTGTATCCACATCTGTATTTAATTTAACATGGGTTGGAAACCCGGCACCGCCGGCTCCAACAACACCGGCATTTTTAACTTTTTCAACTATCTGTTCTCTCATTTCTCACCACCGACTTTATTACTTGTATAACCTATCATTAACTGATTGGTATTTTTAAAATTTGGTTTAGGTACTATAAACACCCGTTCATATAATCTCACTCTATGGCCTGGGAAAATCAATAGGCAGAATTTAGAATATTTTTAATGTCATCCTTTGATGGCTGTCTTGGGTTGCCTTTTGTACAGGTATCTTCCACCGCATGTTTTGAAAGCATCTCAAGATCTTTATGAAACTTATTTTTATCAACACCAGTTTCACTAATCCTTTCAGGAATTCCCATCTCTTTGTTAAGCTTTTGTATGGATTTAATAAGATATTTGGTTCCTTCTTCCACAGAATTTTCCCGATACCCGATCATTTCAGCAATTAATCTGTATTTTTCTCCAACATCAAAACTGTTAAAGCCGATTACGTGGGGAAGCATCATGGAATTAGCCTTGCCATGGGGAATATGATACATACCACCTAAACTGTGAGCAATGCTGTGGGTGATTCCAAGCCCACTATTATTAAAAGCCATACCTGCCATGCAGGAGGCCAAAAGCATGTTTTCCCGTGCTTCCATGTCATCACCGTTTTTATAGGCACGAAGCAAAAATTTAAATACATATTTTATTGCATATTCAGAATATATATTTGTAAAAGCATTAGCTCCCCTTGAGGTATAGGCCTCAACTGCATGGGTTAATACATCCATACCTGTTGCTGCAGTAATATTTGCGGGGACAGTCCGTGTGAACCTGGCGTCTAATATAGCAATATCAGGAATCATCAACTCATCCAACAAGGGTATTTTAATTTCGTTCTCTTTATCTGTTACAACTGAGATTGCAGTTACTTCAGATCCGGTACCACTGGTTGTTGGAATCGCCACAAGAATGGGTTTTTTGTTATCATTGACCGCCTTGGTTCCAAAGTACATTATGGCTTTTGCAGCATCAATTGCCGAACCGCCGCCAAGGGCAATTACAAGATCTGCTTTCTGGTCTAAAAGATCGATAGTTCCCTTTTTTATGGTCTCAAGTGAGGGATCCGGTTCCACCTTGTCGAAAACAAGATGAGATATTCCAGCACGGTCAAGATGGCTTTTGATTCTATCGGTAAAACCTGTTTTTACCATAAAAGGGTCAGTAACTATAAAGGCACGGCTAGCGGATATATTTTCCAGCACCGCCATGGCATCTTCACCATAACAGATCTTTGTTCTTCCATTAAACTGCGTCATATTAATCCTTACGCCATTTTGTATCTATCAGGAATAATTCAATTCCTATTTTTTTAAAAAAAAGTCAAGTCGCACATGGCTATAAAATTTATTGTTCCAGGTGCGACCGTAACTTTAACAAATGTTACTAAGCTTTTTTTGCTGGTAGAATCATTTCAACTTCATCATGTGGTCTTGGAATAACATGTACGCTTACAAGCTCTCCCACACGGCCTGCAGCAGCAGCGCCAGCGTCTGTTGCAGCTTTTACTGCACCAACATCACCTCTGACCATGACAGTTACAAGTCCGCTTCCAATCTGCTCGCGGCCAACCAATTCAACATTTGCAGCTTTAACCATTGCATCCGCAGCCTCTATAGCTCCAACAAGTCCCTTTGTTTCAATCATTCCCAGTGCATTCATCATTGTTCTCTCCATGTATTTTTAAAGTTATTATAATTATTATTTTTTATTGGTTATCGCTTTTAAAACCGATTCATTTGGTGATGCTAGAACAACTGCATCGATAAGTTTTTTGCCCAATATATCCTTTGCAGCGTTAGCGGCTTCCTCAACTGAAGCAATATCACCGTTTAAAATAAAGTAGGATTTACCATTGATTCCCTGGCCTGTGACCATTCGAACCAGATCAACAGATGATCTTTTAACTGAACAATCGGCTGCCGCAACCCCTGCAGATACAGTTTTGCACTCAATGATTCCCAGGGCACCATCTTTTACAATGGCAGATCTCTTAAGAACCGTTATCACCTGTTTAGATACATTTGAAATAATAAAGCTCCCGGCAAGAGGACGTTTTGATTCCCTGGCCAGTTCAACCGATGTCTTCACAGAAGACAAGTTGCCTGTTACAAAAATTATGTATCTTCCTGAACAGATAGTTGATGCACGGACCAGTTCTACATCAGCCCCTTTCATCATAATATCTGCCAATTGAACTCCGGCTGCAATGCTTTTGCTCTCAACGATTCCAAGTGTATCCATATATTAAACCTCGGGCAGTTCGTCAATTATTCCAACGATGGCTGCATCAACAGGCGAATCCTGGTTTTTCAAAGCTTTTCTTGCAGAACTTCCTGTTGTAACAAGTACTTTTTCACCAATACCTGCCCCAACAACATCCACAGCTATAAAAGTCTCACTGATACCGGAATTCTCGATTCTTTTCACAATCATCAGTTTAAGACCACTGAGAGAGTCCTCTTTTTTAGTTGCCCAAACATTTCCGATCACTTCACTTAAAATCATTTGCAATAACCTTATTAACTCTTCAAAAGTTTAATATTCCGTTCTCTGGCACATTCAACTGCAAGGGGTGTTATTATTGCCTTCTTCGATACTTTAAGAGACAAAATTCCATCCTGCTGAGCCCTTATAATATCTTTTTCAGTCACAAGGCCTTTAATCAGCCTGGAAGAATCTTTCCTGCTGTTAATCAATCCAAGTCCAAATCCTGCCAGGGTATCTTCATAGGATTCGTAAAGTTTGTACAAAGATTCAGGAGCTGATTCTCTGTATGATTTGTACTCAAAGTCCAATGTTTCTACCTTAAATCCTGATAGCAATAGCTTTAATACCTTGTCTGCAACAGGATCTGATGTTCTTCCCAGTGCAATATCCGCCATTCTTTTGCATGAAAGATTTGGCAGGATGTAACGTACCGGCTTTTTATCAACAGGATCATCATCCATAAATAGAATATCAATGTCACCAAGATAGGTAAGAACGGGTTGAACCAGAGGGCATTCTCTGTTTTCAAGAATAAGAACCCACTCTTTTTCAGCTTGTCCGTTGATATTTTTAAGAACCTCCTGGGTGATAGTCCGGATTAGTTCATTTAATTCCATAAAACCTCTCCTATCTACAATTCATTGCAATACCCATTGGTGTTACAAGAAATGGATTTGCAGGTTTATACACTGGTATGCCAGTCTCTTTTTCAATCACATCTTCGATGTTTGTAAGACAACAGGTGCCGCCGACAAGATAAATAGCTGAGATATCACGATCTTTGATATGCTTATTTATAATTGAAGACATTTTTTGAATAACAGGTCTGACGACAGTGAGAACTTCCAGCTGCCGTTCTTTTAGTTTTTTTAAATCTTCCGCTTCTTCAAAACTGATTCTGTAGTTTCCGGAAATCACAAGGGAAAGGTGTGTTCCTCCTGTTGCTTCATCAGCAACATAAACAACCTCGCCGTTTTCAATAACAGAAAGACCTGTTGTGCCTCCACCGATATCAACAATAACACCTGTTTTTATACCAAGCACTGCATTGGCTGCTGTTGGTTCATCAAGGACGGTGTTAACTTCAAGCCCGGCTCCTTCAACCACGTAACTGTGGGTTTTGCTGTCCTTTGCGCAGGTTCCCGGAGGAACTGCTATGGCAGCTCTTTCCAAAGAGCGTCCAAGGCGTTTTTCAAGGTCACCTATAAGTTTTCGCACTATCCTTGTGGCTCCAATATAATCAACCACAAGCCCGTCTTTAATAACCTGGGCAAACTCCATGGCACATGCCACCGGCTTTTTTTGCTCATTTAAAACCACCACTACGATGTAGGCGGTTCCAAGATCCACCCCGACATATAGTTTCTCATGGGGCAAAACCGGTATGGTTTTTTCAATACAGTTCTCAAGTGATGTTATTTGCTCATCAATGAATGTAAAGTCCACCATCGGTCTCCTTGCTTTTTGCAACTATCTTGCCTGAAACATTTTTATTCCAGCCGGAACCATTACCCTCATCCAGATCTATATGCATGGATAGTTTGAAACTATCATTTGTTCTGATGAGAACATCTTCAAGAACAGCCGGTCTTTCTCCATCGATGTGAACACTGACCATATCCTTGTCACAAACTCCCATTTGCAGTGCATCACAAGTTGTCATATGGATATGACGGCCGGCAACAATAAGACCTTCTTCAAGCCCGACAATACCTTTTCGGGACGCAAGTATAATACCTGGTGTCCCCTTAATATCACCGGATTGCCGAACCGGAGTTTTTGTGCCGAGCATCCTTGCATCGGTTTTTGAGATCTCAACCTGGGATAAATCTCTTGATGGTCCAAGAATAGCTACATTATCTATGACACCCTTTGGGCCTATCAAACGTATTCTTTCTTTACAAAGGAACTGTCCCGGTTGGGACAGTTCCCTATCGAATGTTAAAGGCCCGCCAAAAAGTTCCAGGGCATCTTTCTGGCTAAGATGAGCATGACGTGCGGAGAGTTCAACAGGAATTGCTTCACAATTATTTGAATCAACTGGAGCGATTGCTGTATTGTCCAGCTGTTTCATTACTTTTTTAATAATATCTTCTACAATTTTCTCGTTCATTTAAAGCTCCGCCAACTCACTTTGTTTAATTTAGGCATCAATGTTTGTTAGAATTTGTTCAACTTCACTGTGGGGACGAGGAATAACATGAACACTTATAAGTTCACCTAATCTTTCCGCAGCAGCAGCTCCAGCATCAGTTGCAGCTTTTACTGCACCAACATCACCTCTAACCATAACTGTTACAAGACCTGCACCAATCTGAGTACGTCCGATAAGAGTTACATTTGCAGCTTTTACCATTGAATCCGCAGCTTCAATTGCTCCAACCAAACCTTTTGTTTCTACCATTCCCAATGCTTGCTGTGATGACATTTTAATATCTCCTTATTATTTATTTGTTAAACAATTTTTTTTAACTGTTCTAATATAAGTGCTGTAACAGCATTAATATCTGTTTGGGATATATCAACTTTTACAGGAACCTTTTCACATTTCTCATTTCCCAGATCATAGGCAACACGCCTTATGTTCATAAGATTTAATGGTGTTACGTTGTCGGAAGTCGAACTTCCACCAATGGTACCGCAACCAAGTGTAAATGAAGGGAACAGATTTGTTGTTAAACCGACTGCCCCATGGGTTGAGGGTGTATTAACCAGCATCCTCGAAACAGGTTTCTTCATTCCAAACTCACGGATAATTTCTTCGTTTTTGGAATGGATAACAAGAGAATGCCCTATGCCACCGTTTTTCAGAAGTTTATAACAAGTTTCACATCCTTCATTCCAATCTCCGACTGTATAGAATCCGAGAAGAGAAGTAAGTTTCTCCTTTGAAAAAGGATGTTTTGGTCCGATTCCTTTTTCTTCACAAATTAGAAGACGGGTGCCTGCCGGAATTTCTATATTTGCAAGATTTGCAATATAAGCTGCATCACGCCCTACGATAATTGGATTCATATCTCCATTGGGCCGTTCCATAACACGCTTTACACGTTCAAGCTTTTCGCCTTCAAGGAAGTATCCGCCCTGTGCAATAAGAGTGTCTTTCACTTTGTCGGCAATTACAGACTCTGTAACAATAGCCTGCTCAGAAGCACAAACAGTACCGTTATCAAATGTCTTACTCAGAAAAATCTTATTTACAGCATCTTCAATGTCAGCACTTCTCTCTATGAAAGCCGGAACATTACCGGCACCAACACCAAGGGCAGGTGTTCCTGAACTATAGGCAGCCTTCACCATACCAGGGCCGCCTGTCGCAAGAATTAAGTCAGTTACCTTCATAAGTTCAACGCTTCCCTCTATTGAGGGAACACTCATAACACTGACAAGATCTTGTGAAACACCGCATTGTACAAGAACACTGCGGATCATCTCCACCGTTTCCCAGATACATTTTTTAGCACTTGGGTGGGGTGTAAATACAATTGCATTACCGGCTTTAAGTGCTATAATGGACTTGTATATCGTGGTTGATGTCGGGTTAGTTGAAGGAATAATACCTGCTATTACACCCATGGGTGTTGCAATCTCAATGATCTTTCTTGCTTTGTCATCATTAAGAATACCAATGGTTTTCATATCCTTAATGGCTTCATAAAGCTTTTCACTGGCCAGTATGTTTTTGGCTTTTTTATCCTCTACTTTTCCGAATCCTGTCTCATCAACAGCCAATTTTGCAAGGGACTGGGCATGTGCAACCCCATAATCTGCAATGGCTTTTGTAATGGAATCAACCTTTTCCTGGTCAAGCTGAGCGTAATCTATTTGGGCTTTTCTGGCACATCTGACCAGGGCCCGGGCCTCCTGAATTGACAATAAATCTTTATCTACCATAGGTTTACTCCTCTTCATTCCTGTAGGTATTTTTAATTGCTTCGATTAACTCTTTTTTAGGGGTGTTATTTATCTTCTTTTTGGGAATAGAAAACCCCTCAAAAGTGCGTGCAACAGTTCTCAATTTGCTAACACTCATTTTTTTCAATTGTGATACTCCATACTGAGGAATCTTAGTTTCTGTTTGTTCAGAATTTTTTTCTTCAACTTCAACATCTTTTCTATCATGATCTATAGATTCCGGATCAGATTTTGACAATTTGGTTTCCGTCAGAATATTTTCCAATCCCTCAGCCGTTTTTGCTATAACTGTAGTTGATTTAACAGTACCCAGTCTTTTTGCTGCTGCAGAACAAGCCTCAATGGATGCATTAACCGAGCTAACATCCCCTGTCATCAAAACTGAAACATATCCAGCACCAATAAACCTAAATCCCTGAATATTTACCTCGGCAGACTTAACTGCAATATCAGCAGCTTCAATTGCAGGAACTAAACCTAGGGTTTCAATTATTCCCAGAGCTTTGCCCTTCATTTTAATACCTCGCGGGCTCATCGGATAGGAACTGAATCGCTTCTGCAAATGCGCTGCATGACTCATCAGAGATCTCATTTAATTGATCTTGACTTTGCATCATTTTAAGTGCAGCATAGATCATGTCGCAACTTATGGCATCTTTAGATGAATCCTCACCACGTTTTTTTAAACGTTCTTTTTTCCCATTTGTGACTTCTACCCCTGCAGCCTTTAAAGCATCCTTAGCTGAAGGAGTCATGATTGTATCGGCGTTAATGCAGAGAGTTTTTTTACCCTGCTTTACAAGCTTTTTAATATCGTCCGCACAAATTAATTTTTTCATCTTCTCATCCTTTGCGCATTACCTGCTTCTATTTTAATACTTAACTATTTTAGCCAAATTTTCAGATAATCCTTTAATGCCTGATAACTGAAACCGGAAAATTATATTTTTTAATGCTGTTTTCTATTCTTTCCAAATCTTCATCACTTAAACCCGGGTTCCCATCCATTGGGTAGTTCCATCCCAATTGTTTATACTTATTTACACCAAGTTTATGATAGGGTAGAAGATCCAATCCTTTAAAGCCTTTGTAATCAAGGAATGGTTTTAAAAAATCCATGAGTTTCAAAATGTCATTTTCACTGTCATTTACATTTTTCAGCAAAGGAACTCTTATCTTCACGTTGTTTCTGTTGTGAAGAAGTTTTGCAAGATTGCTTAGAATTAACTCATTACGTACACCTGTCAGCTTTAAATGAAGGTCGGAGTCCATATGTTTCAGGTCAAAAAGAAAAAGATCAGTGAATTGGGCAACTTTCATTAATGCTTCAGGTCTCGCGTAACCGCATGTTTCCATGGCAGTATTTATACCTCTTTGTTTACATGCCATAAGAAGGTTGGCAGCAGCTTCCGGCTGCATCAGGGCCTCGCCTCCGCCCAAGGTCAGGCCGCCGCCGGACATCTCGTAAAAAGCTTGGTCCTCTTCGACAATCTCCATGATCTCTGAAATGGTTTTCACTTCGCCTACAATTGATAATGCCGACGAAGTGCAGGCTTTTTCACATTTTCTGCAACCCAGGCATTCACTGCCTTTTACAAACTCATGGGTTTTATTTATCGATGAAATCCTGTGGACTCCCCTTGGACAAACCAAAACACATGCACCGCAATTATCGCACTGGCTTTTTTTATACAGCACCTGGTGTTTTCTTTTCTGACTTTCCGGATTTGAGCACCATTTGCAACGCAGGGGGCACCCCTTGAAAAAAACTATGGTTCTTATGCCGGGTCCATCATACATATTGTATTTTTGTATGTTGAATAGCAGCGCTTTTCTTTCAATTATGTCACTCATGGTACTCAAATCCCATTCACCTGTTATTGCTTAATAGTTGCTCTTTTTTTTATAGTTCATGGAGCATGGTTCTGCTGATAATTTCATCCTGAACATCTTTACAGAGCTCAACAAAGAAAGCACTGTAACCTGCAACACGAACAACAAGGTCACGATACTTTTCCGGGTGTTGCTGGGCATCAAGCAGAGTCTGGTTATCAAGGTAGTTAAACTGCATCTCACCGTTACCAAGCATACCAGCTGTTTTGATAAGTGTGATAATACCGTTTTCACCTTCCGGTGTATCCAGCAGACCTGCCATGAGCTTGAAGTTATGAACCATTCCGATGTTCATATTGTCGTTGGACATCTTTGAAATGGACTTGATAATTGCCGTAGGCCCTTTAAAATCGGCCCCCTGGGTAGGACTGATACCATCTGAAAGCGGCATCCATGCAGGACGACCATTTGCAGAAGCTCCCAAAAGCTGACCGAAAGGCGTGTTGTTTGAGATGGACAATGTGCCATGACTCAGTACCGAGTAAAGTGTTTTGAACTTACGGTGCTCTGTTTCAGTAAAGTTAACCAGATCTGCTGCAATGAGGTCGGCATAATCGTCATCATTTCCGTATTTAGGTGCAGCTAAACAATCGGCCTTAATCTGATCATAACCCGTGAAATCAGCCTTAAGAGCTTCATTGAGCTGTGCCAGTGTGTACCTCTTATCTTCGTAAACAAGCTTCTTGATAGCAGCCATGGAGTCAACATAGGTTGCCAGGCCACTCCAGATTACTCCAGGCCCAAAGTTGTACATTGCACCACCTGCGGAAACATCACGTCCGGACTCCATGCAGCCTTCATACATACTGGACATAAGAAGTTTAGGAGCCAGTTCTTTGTGAACCCGCTGGGTAATAACGGTACCAACACTCGACCATTTTGTGATGTATTTAATCTGCTCTTTAACAGCGGTTTCAAATTTCTCATAGGTATCAAATGAACCGATTTCACCAAAATCCGGTGTAACCTGCTTTTTGTACCAAAGGGGAACCCCCTGGTTGAGAACAAGTTCGATACAGATGGGCCACTGGGTATAAGCTGTTGAAGTCCACTGATAAAGACGCCCTGATTTCTGCGGTTCAACGCATCCCATAAGGCAGTAGTCACGGGCATCTTCAATGGAAACCCCCTTGGCCAGCATCATTTTGATGTGGGTATCGTCAAAGTGAATGGCTGGGAATCCCATGCCGGCACGGATAACATCAACAATTTTTTTCAAATATTTCTGGGGAGATTTGTTGTGAACACGTGTTGCAAGGGAAGGCTGATAAATTTTTACGTGCCTTACTGCATCCATTAAAAGGTAGGTAAGATCGTTTGTTGCATCAAGACCTTCTCGTGTAACACCACCAACACACATGTTTACGAAGGGCTGGTATCCAGCAAAATATTTAGCCCCTTCTTCGGAAAGAAGCCACATCATCTCTGACATTTTGACCAGCATACAACCTGCAAGATCAAATGCTTCATACTCGGTCATGCGGCCGGCTTCAAGATCTGCCTTGAAAAATGGGTACATGTACTGGTCAACACGACCAATTGACATACCTGTCTGGTTCTCTTCAACAACAAGAAGTGACTCAATTGTCCATACCGCCTGAATTGCCTCCCAGAACGTTTCAGGTTTGTGGGCGGGAACCCTTGCGTTTACTGCTGAAATTTTCTCAAGTTCAGCCTTGCGCTGGGGGTTTGTCTCTTTTGCTGCAAGCTCGCAGGCGTATTCAGAAAGTCTTTTTGCATAGATCATAACCCCTTGGGTTGTATCGATAAGGGATTTATAATAGTAGATCTTATCAATATCTTCCGGGTTTTCATAATCCAGCTTTTCAAGATGATCTTTTGCTTCCTGCTGAATATCAAGCATACCCTTTTTCATGAGGATAACATCATAGCCCGGGTTGGAATCACCACCGCCATTTACAGCATGGTATGAACAATCCGAAACATATGATTCTCCTGAAAGCTCCCAAAGACCGGCTTCACGGAACTGCTGCTCGCAATGCTCATCAACGGACTGGCCTTCCCAGAATGGAAACAGTTCTTCTCTCATGATCTTTTTATCTTCTTCAGAAACATAAAAGGGGTCCTGGGGACGTGTGCCCATTGTGTCAAGTTCCTCTGCCACCCAGCGCCAGGCAATATCAGGAGAAAAAGCTCCTGCTCTCGGAGCTCCGTTGGGAGAACCGACAATGAGCTCATTTTCCTGGATAACAAGGGGGGCTGTCTCACAGCAGTATTTAAAACACTTCCCCCGTAATACTGATTTTGGCATACCAGGATTTTCTTTAGCAATTTTGGTAATTGCCCTTGCCCGGTGGATTGTCAAACTTGGGGTGTGTGTTAAAAATTTTTCCTTAAGCTTTACATGACGATGTGTTGGTCCGTCGGGAATACACACTTTCTTTGACAAAATGCCGGTTTGTGTTCCAGGCGTTTTTTTTGTTATTTGTGCAAAAACACCTTCAAAGATTTTTTTTAAGGCCTCTCGATCTTCCGGAGTCACTCCTTTTGTTGCTTCTGCAAGTTTATTTGAAAAATCACGAAGATCCAAACTTATTTCCTCCCTTATCACTGATAAACTTCTAATTATTTATCTTTGGTGTTACCCAGTACCTGAATAACCTCTTTCAAAATAGATTGTATTTTGTTGTCTAAATTATGGTCTTCCTTCCCGTTAACAATAGGGAGGGAAGGGTGCTCTTTTTTTATACTTTCACTATCAATTGAATCAAATTTTCTTACGCCATATCCAATTTTGCGAATATATATGAGATTCATGGGCGAAACGTTATCAGAAGTAATCCCATCCCCTGCAGATCCGCTTCCAAGGGTCATGGAAGGGAACAGATTTGTTGTTGCCCCCATACCTCCAAACGTTGCAGGTGTATTAACAAGCATCCTGCCCACAGGTTTTTTTAAAGCAAATTGATGGATAACCTCGTTATCTTTTGAATGTATTACAAGGGTGTGTCCGTTTCGTTCGCTGAGCAAAAGTTCGATGCATTTTTCGCAGGCATGAAGCCAGTCATCTTCAACGTAGTAGGTTAAAACAGGACAAAGCAACTCCCTTAAGTAAGGATCTTTCCGGGAAACATATTTTCGTTCAACGATTAAAACCTTTACGTTTTCCGGTACTGAAAAACCAGCTCTTTTGGCCAGTGTCTCAGCAGAAAGCCCAACACACTTTAATTGTTTATCAGTAAAAAAAAGTGATGCAAATCTATTTGATTGCTCTTCGGACATGAAATAGGCACCATTTTTCTTTAATTCCTGTTTGACTTTTTTTGCGATACAACCATCAACCACAATGGATTGTTCGGCCGATGATACAATTCCATTATCAAAGGTTTTGCTGGCTATAATATCATTTACTGCCTGCTTGATATCGGCAGTCCGTTCAATAAAAGCCGGACCATTTCCGGTTCCGCCGTATATAACTGGTTTTCCGCATTTATAGGCTGATTGCAGTAGACTAGGAACCCCTGTATTCATAATCAGGGAAATAGCCTTATGCTCCATCAGTTCACATGTTCCGCTGGCAGAAACAGTATTTAAATAGGTAAGACTCCCCTCGGGTAAACCCTTGGACACAGCAACTTCTTTCATGATTTCCAGAACTTTGATGATGGTTTCTTTTGCCCTGGGATGGGGTGAAAAAATAATGGAATTTCCTGATTTTATGGAAATCAGTGTTTTATATATGGTTGTGGAAACCGGGCTTGTTGCCGGGCATAGTGCTATAATGACGCCAACAGGTACGCCGATATTCATCATGCTGTTTTGCTTATCTTCACAGATAATACCAACACAACGCATATCTTTTAAATGTTTGCGAATATAACCGCATACAAATTTGTTCTTTAAGTATTTGTCTTGCCAATTGCCATAATCAGTTTCCTCATTTGACATAACAGCAAGTGTCTCGATATGTTTTTCAACTGCCCCAGCCACACTCTCGACAATTTCATCTAACTTTTCCTGGGAAAATGTTGATAGTATTTTCTGGGATTCAAAGGCATTTTCAGCCAGAATCCGGGCTTCCTGGATGGAGAGCAAATCGTTATCAATAATTGTCATTTATGCTTCTCCCCTCTTCTTTGCATTATCCTATGGGTATCTTAATATTACCAAAACCCTTTAATGAAAAAGCTTTGTTATGGAAGTAATTTCTCAAGGGCATATCGCCCGGTAATTTTCGCTAAATCAGTATGTGGCGTGGGTATAACCACAGAACTGTGTACAGTAGCGCCCATATCCTCAACTGCTTTTACTCCGGCTTCAACCGCTGCCTGACATGCACCGACATCACCCTCAACAAGAACAGAAATGTATCCTGATGCAGTATTTTCGTACCCGGTTAAGTCGACATCTGCAGCTTTCATCATCGCATCTGCGGCTTCCAATACAAATACGAGACCAAACGTTTCTATCAATCCAAGTGCTTTTACTCTGGCCATTTGATTTTGCTCCTAAACTTATTCGGTATCTACATCATGTACAGATACAATATCTCCAACACCTTTAATCGGGCGTGGCATAACGTTTTGCGCAGTTAATGTGCCAATTTCCGCCGCCGCTGCCGCACCTGCTTCTACAGCAGCCTTAACAGCTCCCACATCACCTTTGATCATAACACTAACAAGAGTAGACCCAATATTTTCGTAGGATATCAACTCAACATTTGCTGCTTTTAGCATTTTGTCCGCCGCATAAAGTGCTGGAACCATTCCCAGTGTTTCAATGAGTCCTAATGCTTCTTCGCCATAATAACGCATTAAAATCCCTTCCTTAGTTTCTGTCGTTTTTATTAAATTAAACATGCTTTACTGCCGGTGATCCTAACCCTTTCCCTATAGGGGAAAGTCAATGTGTTTTTTTAAATATTATGCTAATTTTTTTTAACTATCTGTTTTTATGTGGAATGAAATTTTTTATTCAAAATTTGTTCAGATAAATGTTTCCCAGAATGAAAAATTTTCTGAAGGGGGATAATTTGATCAGCAGTTATTTGAAAAAAAAAGGCCTCCAGTCAATCTTTCTGAGTGGAGGCCTTTTAAGAACTTAAAATCGTTTAGATATTAGTCTTTAATGTAATGAAGAATTGTTGCAGTGCCTTCTTCTGAAGCTTTATAATAAACTCTTAATTCATTATTTGAGTCCATGTCAAATTTTGTTTCTTCAAGAAGTCCATTTGCTTCAGCCGTCATTATAGCTGAAATTACAGCCTTCTTTTTGAATGCTTTAAAATTACTATAATCTTCTTTCAAAGCTTCCATAACATCATCGGCACATGCTTCTTCAACTTCGGTAAAATACTTTAATATTGCATAGTTAAGTGGCTTCATATTACACCTCCTTTTTTCTTAACAAATCCATTGGATTCACAGCAATTGTAAAAATACCAACTACCATTACGATGGCGGCAACCCAGGCAATGGGTGGTATTGACCAGCCGTCAATTCCAAATATTAAACCAAGAACAATCCAGCAGCAAAAGGGTCCCCAGAATGAGAACGTTCCATTGCAGGACATCCCAAGAGCTGCACCGCACATGCTGTTGCCTTTGTACCAGAACATGAATGAAAGATATGCGCAAAGTCCGCTTACGACAAACCAAATCATTGAGGAGTCTGTAAATGCCTGGGAAACAAGTCCCATGGTGTCAACTTTTCCAGCCATCATACCAAATATGGGTATCAGGATGATCAGGTTTGATAGTCCTGAAGTTACCTGGCGAATTGTGATGCCGATTTCAGAATCGATCATTGATGTACCGTAACCGCATACACATCCTTCAAAACCCCAGCCTATGGCGGAAATGACGCCGAAGAAAATACCAATTCCCATGCCCTCGGGTACATCTCCGGTAAGACTGCTGCTTGCAATCATGAAGCTTGCAAGAAAACAGATACCGATACCTATCATCATGTGGGTACTCAGCTTCTGTTTGAACATAAATCTACCTAATATAGCGCCAAAAGCAGGGCAGAGAGCGCTGATGGGGACAACAATTGAACCGGCTTTCTGAAGCCCGATAACATATGCAGTACTTGCAATGGGGCCACCGATAAGTGCAGCAAACACCATAACTAAACCAGGTTTGGTTTTAAGACATCTAAAAAAATCTCCCAACCTGCCTCTGACTCCGGCAGTTCCCAGTGCCCAGGCAGCACTTACCGTATCATTTGTCGCAGCGCCAAGGGCACTTAGCAAATATGTTATTGCAAAAGCTGATAAACCTGCTTTGTTTGCACCATACCAATCTACCCAAACACCCTTTGACATTCCCAGGGTCATAAACGCTGTGTAAAAACCATACAAAAGACCCGAAAGCAAGGCGATGATAATCCCTTTCCTTCTAAAGTCAGAAGACAGTTTCGTTTTAGCAGTGATTGCGACCAAGTTTTTTGAACCTGATAATTCATTCATGATCAAACTTTCCCTTTCTTTTATTTGCTTAGTTTGAAAATCCATTAAATAGTGCTTATATATTTCAATTTTTGAGGACTATATCTTTGCCCCTAAGGGGAATGTCAATCTAATAATTTTTTATAAAAACATTGTTAATATAAAATAAATAGAGATTACATAGCCTTACGCTGCTTGATTCACGCTAAATAAATTTGAGGGTGTCTTTTCATTTGATGTTTTTTTCTATAAAAAGGAATTTTTAATAGCCAAAGATTAAAATAAATGGTTGAAAGTATTTTAAAAGTTGTACCCTGGGTATTTTGTTATTTAACGATTGAATTAAGCTATTATCCTAATCAAAAAATTTTTGATCGGTGGAGAGGTTCGTTATGAAACATAAAGAGAGATATTCAATTGGAGAAGTCAGTAAGATTTGCAACATATCAAAAAAGGCTCTTCGATATTATGATAATATCGGCCTGATAAGTTCTGAAAGGTCAAGTATAAATAACTATAGATATTATTCCAATGAGTCCTTATTGTCTGTGCCGGTGATCAAATATTATAAACAGATGGGATTTAAGCTTGATGAGATGCGCGGCTTTATTGAGGGTAATGTTTATACTGCTATCAAGAGGTCATTCAACTCAAAGATTGTTGAGCTTAAAAAAATACAGGAAGAGACACGCAGGATGTATGTCTCTGTTAAAGATTGGCACAGCTTAATTGTAGAAGCTGAGATGGTTATAGATAAAAATATCCTGGAGGTTGCAATTAAATATGTTGAATCATCGGATTATCTCTATCAGGAACAAACATTTCGCAATATTAAAGAATCCATTATTAATATTGAATTTACAAATTATGTTGAAAGGGTGAATAATGAAATAACAGGACCTGTAATAATTAATTTTTCTTCCTTTAAAGATCGGATTCAAAATAATACTCAAAATGTTATCATTATGCAGAAAACGTTAAAGGAGTGCAAGGAAAAGGAAAAAATGAAATTTGGCGGACTGATGATGATCTCCTGTTATCACATCGGTTCCCACGAAACAATCCATGAAACATATGAAAAAATTCGTAAATGGTCCCTAGGGCACAATTATGTTATTGGTGAAGAATCGTTTGAGAGATATGTTACAGATTACTGGACAACAAGATCTACATCACAATTTGTTACAGAAGTGATGATGAAAGTTTCAAGGAAATAATCAAGGATATTGTAACTGCCAATGCCCACGCCAGTTTCCAGGATAAGGGGCTGCCGGGAAGCAGCCTGGGTGCCGAACTTAGTGACTGAAATATGGGGCAGGGCGTTCTGCTCTGCCCTTTTCCCCTTCCAAAAAAAATCTAAATTCTATCCGAACACATTGTTCTGTTTTTGGGGACGGCGGATTTGATCTTGACCTTCCCCCAAAGGGAAGGGATAGGATTTTCCGTCGGAAGTGATGTCGGGCCACAATGGCCGGCTGTAATTTTAAATGCCAATAACAAATGGAGAAAATGATGTTTTTTTATCTATGCGGCAAAAAAATGTTGAAGACCGCCGTGGTTTCCCTCGGCTTGGTGCTCATTGCCTCTGCTGCCTTTGCAGCCGGTGGGCCCAAGTATGTATTTTATTTCATAGGTGACGGTATGGGACCGGCACAACGACAGTCTGCTCAGTATTTTTACAAGATCCAGACTAAAAACCCCCAGGCCAAGTTGCTTATGAACAGCTTTCCCAGTTCGGCATTGGTGACCACCCATTCCGATAACACCATGATCACCGATTCCGCTGCCGGTGGTACCGCTCTGGCCACCGGGTTTAAAACCACCAATGGCCTGATATCAAAATTGCCCGACGGAACAAATATTAAAACCATTGCCGAAGCGGCCCATGACGCTGGCTATGTTGTTGGGCTGGCCACCACGGCCCGGATCACCCATGCCACTCCTGCTTCTTTTTCCGCACATAACATGAGCCGGGGCAATGAAAACGAAATTGCCCTTGACCAGCTGAACTCAGGTTTTGATTATCTGGCCGGCGGCGGTTACCGTCACTTTGTGGCCAAGGGCAATGCCCAGGGCCTGAAATCCAAACGTAAAGATGGCCGTGACCTGGTGGCTGAGTTTGAGACCAAGGGATATACCACCTTTGTCGGGGATAAAGCCCGTGATGATTTTCGTGCATATCAACCTGAAAAAGGCGATAAAGTTCTGGCTCCCCTGGCTTACAGCGCCCTTGGGATGGAGATAGACCGACGTTTCAGCCGTCAAAAGGAAAATCCCATGCCGGCTCTTTATGAATTGACCGCCAAGGGAATTCAGGTGCTGACCGCACAGGAAAAGCCCTTCTTCATGATGGTTGAAGCAGGCCGCATCGATTATGCGGCCCATTGTAATGATGCTCCGGGTACCATCTACGACACCCTGGCTCTGGATGCTGCCATTGCCCAGGCCTATGAATTCTATAAACAGCACCCGGAAGAAACACTTATTGTTGTGGCAGCTGATCATGAAACCGGCGGGATGGCCATGGGAATCAGCCTTGATTCCAAAGGGTACTTTTTGAAATTGGATGAACTTTTAAAAGTTAAAGCCTCTGTGGAAGATGCACTGGCTTTGGTCTATCCGAAAATGATCAAGGAGCTTCCGGAGGAGTCCAAACGCCACCAGGCTTTTCTTGATTATGCGGCAAAAAAATTTGGCCTGACAGATCTCAACGGCCGGGAACTTAAGCAGTTGAAGTCTGCAATGAGTGTTGAGGACCGCAATCAGGAGCTTGAGGTGGCCCGGCAGACCAACTATGGCTATGCATACACCCCAACCATGATTGCGGTGGCACATCTTGTGTCTGAACGGGCCCGCATCAGCTGGACCTCCTATGTTCATACTTCATCGGTAATTGTCCTGTCAGCCATCGGTGTTCAAGCAGAAGCCTTTAACGGGTTTCAGGACAACACCGACGTGCCCAAAATCATGGCCCGGGCCATGGATGTGAAGCTGTCTTCCTTTGAAACCGGACCGTCCAAGGCCCTTTTGGGTGAAACCTTCGGGCCCAATGAAAAATACTCTAAAAAACCTTACGGGGTTACCGATAATGTTGCCGGAAAAAATTAGCTGATATTGTTGCTGAAATGAGAGCCAGGGTTTCCTGCTCTCCCCAGGCCGGAGAATAGATGTTTAAGTTTAAGAAAATATTGGAAGCTGGTTTTATTTTAATCTTATTAATGGTGTTGGTTTTCCTTGGGCTTCGAGGGACCTTCGTCCGGGATATAGCCGGAAATGTCCACGAGCTGCCTGGAACTGTCATCTCGGTTGACAATAGTGAAATTATCCAGGCCGGGGCCGGGGCTGTGGGCGTACAATTTCTTGTTGCGGTGATCCATGGCGGTGAGTGGAAAGGAGAACAGGTAAAAGCTTTCAATCATTTAAACGGACAGCTTGACATGGATGAAATATATGGGCCCGGGGACAAAATTTTACTGGCCGTGCAGGTGAATGGGGAGAAGATCACCGATGCCAAGGCAATCAACAGTTTCCGTCAAGATTGGGAGTTGGGGTTGTTTGTGCTTTTTGCCCTGGCTCTGGTGGCCTATTCCCGGTTGATAGGCCTTAAGGCGCTGCTTTCTTTTGTGGCGTCATTGGGGGTGTTGTGGTGGGTGTATATTCCCAACCTGCTCAATGGGGTGTCGCCCCTCCCTTTGAGCCTGACTGTGCTGGTGCTCTTGTCAATGGTGATTATTATGTCCGTGGTCGGGGGTACCCGCCAGGGGGTTGCCGCTTTTTTCGGGACGGTGTGCGGCCTGGCCGTGACCCTCGCCCTGACCCTGTTTTTCGGAGATAAACTCAGCCTGTCCGGTATGACCGCACCATTTTCCAGCACCCTGCTGATGCAGGGAAGCTACAGCCTGAATTTGCAGCATATTTTTTATTCTGCTGTGCTGCTGGGAGCTTCAGGGGCCGCCATGGACATTGCCGTTGATGTCAGTGTTTCCATGAATGAACTTAAGGTCAAGCGGCCTGATATTGGGATGGCAGAGCTGATCCAATCGGGTTTTAATATCGGGCGAATGGTGATCGGCACCATGGCCACAACCCTGTTGCTGGCCTACTCCGGCGGTTATCTGACCATGCTGATGGTCTTTGTCTCCCAGGGGACCAGTTTTACGCGTATCCTGAATATGAAACTGGTGGCTGCTGAGATTTTCAGAATATTGATCGGAAGTATCGGGCTGCTGATAGTGGCCCCTGTCACCGCTGTCATTGCAGGTGTGCTGCTGAATATCCGGGTGGACGCATTTTCCAGGCAGTCAAAGGTTGAAAGCTTTTGCGAAAAAGGTAAACCTGAAAAAAGCAGGTTACAATGAAATATAAAATATTTGCAGGAACATGCCTTCTTATCCTCGGCATATTTTGGGTAACTTTACATGCAACCTCCTGGGCAGTGACAATGGGTGTCGGGCATTTAGAAGATCAGGATTGACATCCACGGGCGGCAGTATTAAAACTGCGGCATTATTGTATGCAAATTGGAATGAAAACCGGAATGAATATCCGATCAATATAAGAGGAATATAAAATGCTTAAAGATGGTGAAAAAGGTGTAATTCGTCAGCGGGGTAAGGAAGATATATATGCCATTGCTCCCCATCTGCCCTGCGGGGTGGTGAAGCCGGTCCAGCTTCGAAAGCTGGCGGATGTGGCGGAAAAATATGATGTGTCAGAGCTGAAGATTACCAGTGCAGCCAGAATTGCCATCATTGGTATTTCAGAGGATGATGTGGATGGGGTGTGGAAGGATCTGGATATGGATCCGGGATTTGCCACGGGACTTTGTGTGCGGAGCATTAAGGCCTGTCCGGGAATTAAGTATTGCCGGCTGGCCAAACAAGACAGCATGGAAATGGGGATGAAACTGGATCAAACCTACCACGGCATGGTCCTGCCCAGCAAGATGAAAATGGGGGTTTCCGGCTGCAAAATCCAATGTGCGGAAAATTGTATCAAGGATATCTCACTCTACGGTACCCAGAACGGGTGGACATTGCAAATCGGGGGAAATGGCTCAGCACGGCCGCGACTGGCCGATATTTTCGTGGAAGACCTCTCCTTTGACGCTGCCGAAGAAATGGTGGCAAAGGTGGTGGACTATTACCGGGAAAATTCAAAGCGGGAACGCATGGGCCGCATGGTGGACAGACTTGGTCTTGATACGATAAAACAGGCTCTTATAGGGTAAGATACCCCAGGGCAGGGCCGGAACTTTATGGGGCTGGAATCATGATTCCAGCCCCTGTTTTGTTTGGTGTCATGGAGTTGTCCCGGGGCTCTGGCCAGTTGCGGGTTAATAATCTTACGAGAGGCGGTCGGCACTGGTGGGAACCCCTTCATAGGGAGTCCATTTATTGGTTTTGTATGTATCCTGTCCCCGCATATTTTTAAGAATTTCAATGCTGGTTTTATACCCTTTGTACATCCGGCACATGTCCATGGCCATACCGCAGATCAGTGCAACGGCCTGGACTATGTTAATATCGTTGAAGGAGAACTCCCAGGGGGTGGCAGAGTAAATGCGAAGGGCGCCGATGATTTTGTCGTGGCTGATAATGGGAACCCCTAACAAAGATGCAATGCCTTCTTTTTTTGCTTGTTCCGGGTATTCGATCCTGGGGTCATCCATGATGTCATAAATGGCGATGGGGACAGCATCCTTGGCTTCCCGGATGGTCTGCATGAAATGGATGGGGCCCTTTTGCAGATAGTCATGGCTCAGGCCGGAAGAGGCTACAAGCCCCAGTTCTCTTGTTTCCCTGTCCACCAGAAATACAGAGCATCCCTTGGCTTTAAATGCTGTTTTAACACTTTCTGCCGTGATCAGTGCAACTTCTTCCGGGTCCTTGCACTGGGAAATGGCAGTGGTAAGTTTGATGATGGTGTCGTAATACATGGTGTGGTCATCCATTTTGGCCTCCCTTGGTTATAATTATTATAATTATTGTAATCATAAGGTCGGCACAAAGGCTGGACATAATTGTCCTGGCAGGTGTGCCGGGTTAAAATTCCAGGAAATCAAATGGGAAATGGAAACAAAGAGAGTCAATTGGAACTAATCAGATGGAACGATCCATTAATTGTAAAAAATTGCGTGGGATAAATATAATATATGCAATTGGTTTAGTCAAAGCCTTTCGAATTATTCTTGACAAAGAAGGGGGATAGGGTAACCTTTAAAATAATTCCTTACCAAACCAAGGAGGAGCCCATGGATATGCCAATGACAAAGCAAATGGACAGGCGAAATTTTTTAAAACAGGTATCCTTGTGGTCTGCCGGTACCCTTATGATACCGCCGGTGTTTGACATCACCCCTGAAGTTCTGGCTGCCACCCCTTCGGCCCCGGATATTCTGGTGATCAAGGGAACGGACTATCCGGCCATGACCCGCCATCTGGTGGATTCAGCCGGTGGTATGGACAAATTTGTCAGCCAAGGGGACCGGGTGGTCATCAAACCCAACATCGGCTGGGATAGGAATGTGGCCCAGGGGGCCAATACCCATCCTTTGATTGTTTCAACTCTTGCAAGTCTGGCCCTTGCGGCCGGTGCCTCCAAGGTGCTGGTTTTTGACCGAACCTGTAACGAGGAGCGGCGGTGCTACCAAAACAGCGGGATCAAGCCGGCCCTTGACAAGATTAAGGATAAACGGGTGCAATGTACTTATGTGGATGACCGCAAATTTGTGCCCGTCACCATAAAGCAGGGCAGGTCATTGAAAAAATGGTCTTTTTATAAGGATGCCCTGGAAGCGGATTGCTATATCAACGTGCCCGTGGCCAAACATCACAGCAGTTCCGGGTTGAGTATGGGGCTTAAGAATGCCATGGGGGTGATCGGAGGCTGGCGG
>PIVS01000859.1 GCA_003353855.1 Desulfobacteraceae bacterium | reverse complement strand
GAGCAATCCGCCTTTGATGTGGTTGCAGCGGTGAAACAGGTTATTGATGTCCCCCTGATTGCCAAACTGACCCCCCAGGCACCGGATATTGCAAAAATTGCCAAGGCCTGTGAAGATGCGGGGGCTAACGCCATCTGCGCCATTAACACAGCAGGGCCGGGCATGATCATTGACATTGAAGCCCAAATGCCCGTACTGGCCTTTAAAAAGGGCGGACTTTCAGGCCCCATGATCAAACCAATTGCCGTTCGATGTGTCTATGATATCTACAGAGCTGTTTCCATCCCCATCATCGGTCTCGGGGGCGTCACCACAGGTGAAGATGCCGTGGAGATGATCATGGCAGGAGCCCACCTCGTGGGAATCGGTTCAGGCGTCCGGTACAGGGGGATGGATATTTTCAATAAGGTCAACCAGGAACTTAACAACTGGCTCATTGCCCATGGCACCACTCTTTCAGATATCCGGGGAACAGCCCATAAAAATGACCCCCCTAACAGATTCAAAGGCAAAGGGGGTGCCCGATGAAACCTGCTACCGACAAGGCCCCGGTCATGCTCCGGGTGGCTCGTAAAGAAATCAGCAGCAAGGCCTTTGCCACCTTGTATTTTGACTATCCCTTGGAATTCAAACCCGGCCAGTTTGTCATGGTCTGGATACCAGGGCTTGACGAAAAGCCCTATACGATTTCCCTTCACAATGAAACAAGATTCGCCATTACCATAGAAGCAAAGGGGATCTTTTCCAAAAAAGCCGTGTCCATGGAACCGGGAGATCTTTTGGGATTTCGTGGGCCATTCGGCAACGGGTTTCACACCCTCTTTTCCCACAAGATTGCCGTTGTGGCAGGCGGTTGCGGCATGGCCCCCCTGGCCCCCCTGGTTGAAACCCTTGAAAGAAATATTAAAAATGCCAAAAATATTAAAAATGAACAAGAGATCATTTTTATCCACGGCGCCAGATCCAGGGAGTTTATCCTCTATCCCAACAGGTTTGACACCCGGCGACAAATCTGCACCGATGACGGCAGTGAGGGGCATAAGGGATTTGTCACCGACCTTCTGGAAAGGGAAATTTTGACCCGAAAAAAAACAGGAAAAAACGAATTGGAAATGGTATATGCCTGCGGGCCTGAAATTATGATGTACAATATTTTTGCCCTCTGTGAATCCCATGGCATCCCCTGCCAGGTCTCCATGGAGAGGTATATGCGCTGCGGATTTGGCGTGTGCGGTGCCTGTGTATGCGGGAAACAGGTGGTCTGCAAAGACGGGCCTGTCTTTAACTCAGAACAGCTTCGCACCATGGATGATTTTAACAGAACCGCCCTGTTAAAATCCGGAAAACCCGTACCCATGGACCAGTATTTTTCATGGCGATGCCAATAACCCTATTTAAAACTAAAAACAAGACAAGGAAAAACCCATGACATATCAGCAAGAATTCATTGAATTTTTAGTCCAATGCAATGCCTTAAAATTTGGTGAATTTGAATTAAAAAGCGGCCGGATTGCCCCCTACTTCA
>PIVS01000858.1 GCA_003353855.1 Desulfobacteraceae bacterium | reverse complement strand
CTCAATTGACCGGGAAAGAGGGGTTATTGAAACAATGAATACCATTTACAAGGTTATAGATGAGGGAAATGATGAGTTGCCGGATATGGGTAACAATATTTTAAATGTTTTTTATTGAAGGAAATTCTTTCCAATACTTTGAAAAACCGGCCCCTTCAAGGGACCTGCTGGCACTTGATAAGCGCCTTGAAACCATTGTTTTAAAAAATCCCAGGCTGCCTGTCACTCCGAAAAATTAGGTAATATCCGTAATCATTGTAAGACCGGAAACCGTAATCGGCTGGCATCGAAAAGGATTCAAACTTTACTGGACCTGGAAATCCCGAAAAAGAGGACCCGGAAGACCTAAAATATCAATTGAAATCAGAAATCTTATTAAGATGATGGCCAACGAAAATCCAACATGGGGTGCACCGCGTAGTTACTGCAAATCCAACTGCTGAATGGACTGCACAGCAGATCGTTGAAGCATGTCCATGGGATTCAGCGCCGAAATATCTATTGAGAGTCCATGGCAGAATCCTTATTGTGAGCGAGTGATCGGGAGTATCAAGAAGGATTGCGTTAACCATCTGGTTGTTTTGAATGAAGATCATTTGAAACGTAAACTTTCCGAATATATCAAGTATTATCATGGGGATCGCACACATATTAGCCTGGATAAAGATTCACCATTAGGAAGGGCTGTCCAGGAAAAGCCTGAAACCGGAAAGGTGATTGCTTTGTCTCGTGTTGGCGGCCTTCATCATCGATATGAATGGCGAAAAGCTGCATAAGAAAATTTTACAGTATTTCCACCCCGAGCCATTTCACTGAGATTAGATCTTTATCACCAAAACTCAGGTTCATTCATTGATCATTTTTTTCGAAGAGCGATATTTTTTATGGAAAATATTATATCAATCTATTGAATTTCCATGAGTTTTAGATTTGCGACCTGTTCTTGTTTAAAATTTAACTATAATTCTGTCCAGATCTAACTTTTCTGGCGGACAAGGTATGACTTGCCAAAATCTCATCATACTTTGTACTAAATTACAGATCATAAAATTTAGGCCATTTTGGGGTACTTTCCTAAATTAATATGGTCTTTTCTCTTATGACGTAGCAGATAATTTCCATAGTCCGAAGCGAATGAATTGATATTGGTTTTTATATCTCTGTAGCATCCATTTTTATAGCAGTTGTCCAAAAATCGTCCTCTATCTTTCTTACTTTTTCGATAATTTTTCCACATGTTTTTGCGGTAACTTTATTGAATCCACAATCAAGTTGTTTGAGTAAATTTTTCACAGTGAAGTCGCAATTTCTTCCTACGTGGTTTTTTGTTACTCCCCAGCATGTTTCTATCGGCTGTAATTCTGGATGATATGGTGGTGTCCTTAGGACCTTATGTCCGAAAGATGCGGCGATCTCATCAATTGCATAGATCGGTTCAGGAGCCAACTTTCTTAAAATTTCAACCAGTTCCGGCTTTAAACAATCATTCTGGCAAAAAATTTTATTTTGCTCCAACCAGTCCTTTAT
>PIVS01000298.1 GCA_003353855.1 Desulfobacteraceae bacterium | reverse complement strand
GGCAATGTGAGCGACCCAAATATGATGGAGTTCATTACCTGCACCTACACGAGTTCTGAGGAAGACCTTGATGTTCAGGCGCTCGTTAAGACGATCAACCTGCAGTATGCTGACTACCATGCTTATATCCCGCCTAAGGCCCAAACGGTGATTGAAGCATATGCCGGCAGAGGGCCTATAAGGAGGACTATCACCAAACTATGCGCTTTAGCTAGCTGTTATCTGTATATTGGCGAAGCGGGGATGCGGGGCTACGCGGCTACAGCGGTGTCGTTGAATGACCTTGACACACTTTCTATCTATGTCGGTCAGAATGCCAAAGCTGGTACCTTTGGGGCCGGGGCTGCGTCACTCGTCTCTAGGAAGAAGCTGGAGGACATATCGGAGGAGAATATAACGAACCCCAGGGAGGCCGGTATCCTCATAATCGCTGGCAGCGGCGGGGCCGGTGGCGGGTGGAATAGCAAGTGCAAACTTTTTAAGGCCGATTGCTATAGTGGCCTAGCTGGGTATGCAGGCGGGCAGGCCCCTCTGAGCGTTGACAATGACGTAAGTGCGGCGGGCGGAGGCTTGACAGGTAGTAATTTTGGTGGGGAGGGCGGCAACTTGGACGAGGAGGGAAGTGGCGGCACTGGAGCGGATAATAACGCCGCCCGTGGCGGCACCAAGGGAATTGGCGGCTTTGGTGGGATGGACAAGTATTCAGAAAATTACCAAAGCGTTTTTGAGGGCGTCAGTTTCGAGTGGGACTGGGGGGCTGGCGGAGACTGTGACGGCAACATAGGCTTCGCTTCGGGCGGTGGTGGCTTCGGCGGCGGCGGCGGAGGGGGCAACACAGCACACCACAAGGGCGGAGGTGGCGGAGGCGGCAGCTGGTCGCGACAAGCCACAATCGACCCGGACCCCAAACTGGTGCAGGGTAATAAGGTCTGGAATCCGAGTGTTCTGATCACTTTTGAGCTTAGGTACTTGATAACTCATAACTTGCATTTGCCGGCGAGTCCTGATGACCCGATCAGCGAGAAGAGCCTCTCTCCCTGTCGTTTGGAATGGAATTGCGGTCTGAAGTGATCGCCGCGCATAGCCGCTCTTTTCGAGGCCATCCTGACCTATTCTATCGGCTTGAGTCATCAAGCGCAACGGGGTTTTTATTTTTTTTGATGGTGGATTGGGGAAAACCGAAATATTCGTTAACAAAAACATGTTGACGTTGCGACAAGTGATAACCGACCAGGAGGTGCTGGTGATGGCGGCCTCCCTGGAAAAAGGCTCTGAACATCCCATAGGCAAATCCATTGTGGCATTTGCAGTTGACAAAGGGGCAGCTTTGAGTGATCCAAAGGAATTCAAAGCCCACAGCGGATTTGGGGTTGCAGGACAAGTCCTGGGTCAAAACCTGCGGCTGGGTAAGCCCGGATGGTTTGATACCCTTTTAACCGATGTTTCCCAACAGGTTGCCTCATTGCAGAATGAGGGGAAGACCGTTATGGTCCTGGCCGGGGAATTCGGGGCGCTGGGCATCCTATCTGTATCTGATGTGCTGAAACCCGACTCAAAACAGGCCATTGCCTCCCTTCAGCAGGAAGGACTTCGGACGATTATGCTAACCGGCGACAACCTTCAGACCGCCCGGGCCGATTTCAGCAAGTTCAAGGAACCTAACTGAATCCCCCTATTTATTGACCATGGAAATATGAATTGAAAAAAGGAGTACAGATGGATGGACAGAAACGGATTGATATCCGAAAAGGGCTGGAAGTAAAGGTTGTACAAAAACAAGATCAGAGAACCGGGCAACTCACCAGGGGAGTGGTAAAGGATATCCTCACCAACTCAAAAAATCATCCCCATGGCATTAAGGTCAGGCTTGAGTCCGGAATAGTGGGCCGGGTTAAGGAAATTATTCTTCAAAAGGGGTAAGGGGGTTCCCGCTCAATGGAAAAATCCAGCAAAAACCGACTCATGCCCCGGCATGTCTCTTTATTTACCACCGATAGCCTCTTTGACAGGATTGCCAGGGCTGTCTGCCGTGCCGGCACCCTGCCCAGGAAGGAACTCTATGAATCCTGGGAAACAGCCAAGAGGGTCCGGCGCAAGTACCGGGGCGGCCGGGTGGTTGATCTTGCCTGCGGCCATGGCCTTTTGGCCCATATCATGCTGATTCTGGACAATGGATCCAAATGCGGTATGGCTGTTGATGCAAGGATTCCCACCAATGCCGGCAAACTTTCCCAATCCCTGGTTGAGAGGTGGCCACGCCTTGAAAACAGGATTCATTACAGGCAAATGCGCATTGAGGATCTGGAAATCCATTCCGATGATCTGGTGGTATCTGCCCATGCCTGCGGCAGCCTCACCGACCTGGTGATTGACAAGGCTGTTGAAGCCCAGGCCCGGCTAGCGGTCCTGCCCTGCTGCCATAATTTAAAAACCTGTTCTGCGGGAAACCTGACAAACTGGATGGACGGGCCCCTGGCCATTGATGCGGTCCGGGCCATGGGGCTTGCCTCAAGGGGATATGCCATCACCACCCAAAAGATCCCCAATACCATCACTCCCAAGAACCGCTTGCTCATGGGACATCCCATTGCTTTATCAAGCCCCCATGCTTCCCTGGAAAACGGAGATGGCAATCGTCCACATGATAAGTCCCACAAGGGAGTCCAGAATCCTCCAGGATAGTTCTTTTTTGAAAAGTGGCGCCAGAAGACTGGCGCCAAGGCTCAGGGCAAAGAACCAGATAAAGGATGCCGTGGCAGCTCCGGCACCAAAGAACAAATGGCCCGGGTCCTGGAACTGGCTGGCAATACTACCCAGAAGCAAGAAGGTATCAATATAAACATGGGGGTTGAGCAGGGTGACGGCCAGGGTGGTGAGAACAGCCGCTTTTAAAGAGGTTTCTTCTTCCCAGAGGTAAAGAGTCCTGATAATAGGTAAATATTGTCAAAAAACAGGATTGATACTTGAATCTTGGGGGCCGTCAACCAGAAATTCAGATTATAATAAATCGCTGGATATGATTCTAAACAGATTACAAGATACTCGTTTAAAATACATCAGTGTTTTTATAATTTCTCGGGAACGGGTATCTCATTTTCCGCAAACCGAAAGAACTGTCTCCGTTGACAGGAGAAAAAAATATTATTAACTGGAGACAGTATTAAAGGGTGTTGTTTCCTTTGTGGGCCAGTCCTTTAAAACCGTCCGCATCACCCATAAAGATTCCCCGGGACTTGCTGTGATCTCTAAAATTTTAAGATCCCTCTACCTGCACCGGGAAATCAGAGAAAAAGGCGGTGCCTACGGCGGATTTGCCCTGTACAATACAGAAGAAGGGATATTTTCCTTTGGCTCTTACAGAGATCCCCATATCAAACGAACTTTGGATGTATATAAGAATGCCTGCAACTATATTACAAGGGGAGAGTTTAGTCAGACCGATGTAAAGGAAGCTATTCTCCAGGTCTGTTCGGATATTGACAAACCCGAGACTCCGGGTCCTGCTTCCATGAAGGCTTTTTACCGGGACATCACCCAGCTGACCAATGAGATCCGCCAGCATTTCAAGGATTCTTTGCTCCAACTCAACAAAAAACGAATCCAGGAAATTGCCCAAACCTACTTTACCATTGAAGAGGATCAAAAAGGTATCTCTGTTATTTCAAGCAAAACCCTGCTTGAAAAGGCCAACCAGGCCCTTGAAACCGACAACCGGCCACCCTTGAAACTGGTAAAAATTTAGCTTAAGATTCAGGGTTACCAAATAATTAGAGGCCACCACGGCAGACGCATGATAAATAGTCTTGGCCCGGGTGGGAATTATTAAGGATTTGGCTTCAAGGGCATCTACAATTTCCCGGCCAAGGGCAACAGCCCGCTCTCACCTAAATACATGGTATGCGGTGATTTGCATCATGCATTATCGATTTCAAAAATAGGATCAAAAATAGTTTTTATGTATCAGTCTGATAACGGTCAATAAAACCACTGAGAGAAAAATTGGGCACCTTTGTTTATGGCAAGGGTCGATCCGAATCGGGCCCCTATCACCTGCCCTAGGGCCATAATCATCCCGACCCCGTACAAAACCTTATTACCGGTAATAAACAGACAGAGCGCAACGATATTACTGGTGAAATTCATTATTCGCGTATATCCGGCTGCTTTTGTCATATTAAACCCTATAACAAGACAAAGCGCAGCAGTCCAGAACGATCCGGTACCCGGCCCGAAAAAACCGTCATAAAAACCCAGAATCAAACCGAATAACAGGAAGAACAAGTTAAAGCTCATTTTAGGTTTTGTATCTTGATATCCAAGTTTTGGCGAACAAAAAGTATAAATAAGGACAAAGATCAGCAGCCATGGAATTATATGCTGGATAAATACAGGCTCCAGCATTTGAACTGACCAAGAGCCCAGTACAGAACCCAAAAAGGTGAATAAGACACCTACAAGACATTTCCGAATTTTTATTTCCCCCTTCCGGATATAATTATAGGAGGAAGACAGGGTGCCAAAGCTGCCCTGAAGTTTATTGGTTCCCAGGGCAACCTGGGGTGGAAGCCCCACTGCAAGCAGTACAGGAAGAGTGACCAACCCGCCGCCTCCGGCAATGGAGTCAATGAATCCTGCAGTCAGGCCGGTAACAAACAACAGAATTATAATTTCAGTTGAAAGTGTTATTTCCACAATTATTCGGTCCTTATTGTTATGTCATTAGAGTAAAGATAACTTAGTTCATGTCCGGTTTGAAAAAAAGGTCGTATTCAATTGATTCTCTTCCATTTTCCATAAATTTGATCAGACTGTCCAAGAGCACATCATCATTATACATAAGATTGAAGGCCGAGGGCCTGATGGAGGGTTACACACCAAATGCCAGTTGTTTGCTTGTTGTGTGCCTGCCTAATGTGTCCTGAATTCCATATGTTTCTTCATGCCATTCCGTGTACTCTGAAAATAGGTTGGGAGGAATATTGGGATCGTTATTCCAGACCCGAAACAGGGGATTTATATTATAGGCATCCGACTTTTCCAGCTGCTTGACAGCAGGAACTGCGGCATGAACATTGTAAACGTCCAGCCCCAATTCAATCCCGTATTCCACAGAGAGAAAAAGTGCCTCTTTGGACTGCCCGGGAAATCCGTTCATGAAACTTCCGGTCACTTTTAGACCGGCATCTTTGGTCCATTTCACAATTTCCTGTGCTTCTTCTATGCTGCGGTATCCCTTTTTCACCCCAGATAGAACCGAATCATCAAAGGTTTCAAATCCATAGTGCAGACCAAAACACCCTGCTTGCTTCATGAGTACCAGCGTAGACGGATCAAAAGTAAGAATTTCTTTGATTCTTGCGTAGGCAAGCCATTGCACTTCACTGTGCAGTCCATGCCTGATGATGGCCTCACAGGTTGCTCGTGTCTCTTCTTCCCTGGTTGTAAAAGTTGAGTCGGTCCATTTGAAATGCGTTATCCCATAGTTCTCAACAAAATGCCTGATTTCACCCATCACTCGTTCGTTAGACATAATTCGATAGCCCTGAAAGACATCTCTTTCATCACAGAACGTACAACTTGCAGGACACCCCCGTGTTCTTGACACTAATAGGAATGGAGCAAGGTTGGTCCGATCAAAATCGCTGTAATCTGCATATATCAAATTGCTGATATCATATCTGGGGATTTTGTATTTGAATTCAACTATTTTGCCGTCTTGCTGAAAGCTTAAACCTGGAATCCCACTAAAATCCTTACCAGCTCTGATTCGTTCAACAACCTCCCTGACAGGCTGTTCGCCCTCCCCCTGAATAGTGATCAGGTTACAGGCAGATGGGCCGAAAAGAAAATGCCTGTACGTCTGGTAATTGTTGGGCAGAGTAACCAAAGGACCGCCCAATATTAATTTCAGGTTTGTCTTGGCTGTTTTTTTAATCGGTTTGCAAACCAGGTGATATGCACCTGTAGTTGCAGTAACCAGAAGTGCATTGCAGTTCTCAGTTACTGCTTTTTCGACCACATGATTGATGAACGAATCTTGCAGAACATGATAGCCCTGAATGGTTGTCGGTCTTTGCTTTTTTTCCGTAAAAAATTGCTCAACCCCGATTGTTTTTTTTCTCCCCCCCCCCCCCCCTCCCCCCCCCCCACGCCCCCCCCCAACCCCCCCCCTCCCCACCCCCCCAACC